>JBMFOP010000028.1:0-2300 GCA_049969675.1 Myxococcota bacterium
CAACATCTGCTACAATAGCCCGGCAACTTTGTAAAGGAAAAAATCAAATCAAAAATATTCATTTGTGTTAAATCTAAGGTATCAAATCCGAGTCTGTTAAAGATGCTTATAACAGATTTTTCCTTTTTTGAGATATCCGGATACCTGAAGGTCGCCCTTGTGAGCATACAGGGGATTGAGACCCTTGTAATAGTTCCACAGGAGTATGCTCTATTGTATGAGATTGCCCCTATGGCTTTAAGATTTGGGTCTGTCTCACGCCAATATCCATTTGAGGAGAAGTTCAGCCCACGCGCAGCCTCCCCGATGATAAGGATAACCAATAGTTCTCCATCTCTGTAATCAAATCTATATTTTTCCGTCAGGTCTATCCTTTTACGAGATAGGATAATTGATTTCCTCTTCTCTTCAATGTACTGCCTGCCATATATATATAAATCATTTGGAATTCCTCTGAACTTAAATGAGAAGAACTTCATTACTGGAAGGTTGATAAATAGAATCTGTAAGATTATGAGATAGATTAAGACCTTCCTACTGATCCCCTTTGAATACCTTCTGAAAAAGAATAAAATCACCACAGAGAGAATGAGCGAGATTAAAATAGATATCGCCATTTCAATCCCAGCCACTCCAGATGCCTCATTTAGATTAGTCTCAAAGGCCAATGCGATTGCATTCATATTGAGCTTTACCTTAAAGTTAATGATAAGAAAGGTAGTAATTGATGAGAGTAAGAATAATAATGGAACAGATATATAAAATATGACCTTAAATAGAGCAAGGGATAAAAATATCACAAAATTGAGAAGTATTGTTAAGAAATAGGACTGCATCATAAATTCTTTATTAAAAAATCCTTCACTCTTATAAATATAATAAATTGGTACATTGAAAACCGTGGTGTAAAATACACTTGTGACCAATATAAACAGAATAAAATTACTCCGACTAATTTTATTAAAAAACTCCTTTGGTGACAAATAAAGGTTTCGTAAGAATTTATTAAAAATATCAGCAACTCTTTGCATCAATGATACTATTAATCACTATTTTAAATTAGACAACCATAAATTAAAAACAAATTAACAAAGACTAATTCTTTGCAAATTATTAAATTTTATGAGAGGTTATTATACCAATAAAGGAGAGCTATGTTATGTTCTTTTCAAGAATAGAAGATGGAGAAAGATTTTTGAAAGAGAAGAATTATAAGAGGCCCCTCTTCCTGATTGCACATCAGGACGATGAACTCAACTATGCAGGGCTTATTCAGAGACTCGGTAGTTCTACAAAGATTGTCTGGTTGACAAATGGAGATGGTCTATATTTTGAGATGGGTGTCAGCCCGGAGGAATATGCAGAGATTAGAAAGAATGAGGCAATAAATGCCGCCAGGGCGGTGGGGATTGAGAGAGAGAACCTGACTTTTCTGGGGTTTTCAGAGGTAGAGATATACAAAAGACTATCAGAATTAAACAAAAAGTCAGAGTCAGTAAAGGTACATAGAGATTACTTTGAAGGTATAAAGAAGGCGGTGAAAAAGGCGATATTAGAGATAGTTCCAGATGTAATATTTACCGATGCCTGGCAGGGTGGACATCCAGAGCACGATTTAACACACTTTTTTACCCTTCTTGCCATTAGAGACCTAAAAAGAGAGCAGAATATTCAAATAGACTTTATTCATCTGCCCGAATATGAATATACCATCCTACTCGCAATGAGATTTCATCCGCTCTATAAAGGAAGAAGGTATAGAATCTATCTTACACCCCATGAGCTTGAAGGGAAGAGAAGACTCATTGAGGCATATCCCTCTCAAAAAAGGCTATTCTCAAAATTTGAAAAGTTATTTACATACATCGGTTATATAGGAAGGATTATAGGTGGACCAAAATCTGCAATGGAATATCTCTCGGTGGAGGAGTTCGGACCTGTTCCAGAAATTGATTATACCAAAAAACCACATTTTCACGACTTCTTTACATATATGTTTGATGACTATGAAGGGAGACCGGTCACATTCAGCCGCTCAATATTGCCAATAGTAAAAGAGTTCCTGTAAAATACATATCTGTCCAGAATAAAATTTTCCAGATATAAAAGTATCAGATGAAGATAATTATAATTGGAGATTTTTTAATTATAACTTCTATGAAAAATGAACAGAAGAATTTTAATGACTTTTAGTCTCGGCTATGCCGAATTTGGGTTCTTCTGGTTAGTCGTGGAGATATTCAATAGTAAGATCTTAATATCTGCATGCGATCTCCAGATAAGACAGCCTTTGAGGCTAT
>JBMFOP010000028.1:2398-33055 GCA_049969675.1 Myxococcota bacterium
TATAATTTTTGCTTTTTTTCACAGTAAATGATATAATTTAATTTATTAATACGCTGGAGGTTTCAGATGAGAAAGTTTTTAACTATTTTTCTTGGTATTGTAATACTCCTACCTTCCATAGCAATGGCAGGGACAGACCCAAACTGTGAATATCCAAATGTCCTTCTGCTCGTAGATAAATCTGGCTCTATGGACGATAGCATCTCTGGTGGTCGCAAATGGGATATTGAGTATAATGCGATTAAGACAATTTTAAACAATTTTTCAAACAGTATAAGATTTGGGTTGGCACTCTTTCCATGGACCAGCTCCTGTCAGACTGGCCAGGTCCTTGTAAATGTTGGAGACAATACTGGTTCTCAGATTCTGAGCACCTTATCAAATAATGGTCCGGGTGGTTCAACTCCACTCGCATCTTCCCTTGAGGCTATGAATAATTATTCGGGGATACACGACCCTTCAAGGAGAAATTTTATCCTCCTTACCACAGATGGTATGGATACCTGCTCAAATGACCCAACCGGAGAGCCAGTTCAGGCAGTTCAACTGCTTTATAATTCAGGCATTGGCGTATTTGTGGTTGGATTTGGTTCGGGTGTTGATGCAACCACATTGAATAATATGGCTGTTGCAGGAGGTTATCCAAGGAATGGAAATCCTAAATACTATCAGTGCGACAATGCACAGGAGCTCAATCAGGCATTAAATGATATTCTGAAAATTATCTCTCAGGAGATCTGCGATGGGAAAGACAATGACTGCAATGGAGAGATTGATGACCATATTCAGCCACAACCCTGCTCCGGTATGTGCAATAAGCAGGGATTTAGATATTGTGGTAATGGGCAGTGGGGACCGTGCAGGGATGCTCAGGGGAATGAAATTCCGGAGGCTGGAGATGAGGGGAAACCCTGCGACACAAAGAAGCAGGGAGTCTGTAAGGATGGTATCTGGAAGTGCGATGTAAACGGAAATCTTTTATGTGATCAGATTACCCAGCCCGGATCTGAGGTCTGTGATGGTAAGGATAATGACTGCGATGGCTTTACAGATGAGGATGAGCAGGGGAATGTCCTTAAAAGGCCCTGTGAGAATATATGTGGCTATGGAGATGAATATTGTGTAAATGGGCAATATGACCCAAAGACCTGCGATGGACCAAAACCCAACAATGCCTGTGGGGAGTGTGGGCCTACACCAACCGAGATATGCGACGGGAAAGATAATGATTGCAATGGATTGATTGATGACCTTGCCCCCTGTGAAAATAATAAGATATGTATCAGTGGCACCTGTATGTCCTACTGTGAATCAAATGAGTGCCCAAAAGGTTATACCTGTAAACAGCTGAATCAGGGCATGATATGTGTTCCGGATTCAATGCTTGATTGTGTAGGAGTGAGCTGTCCTGATGGTTTTGCCTGTAAGAACGGGACCTGCCAGCCAATTCCCTGTGAAGATGGCAATTCAAAGTGTGTAAATGGAGTAAGACAGATATGCAAAAATGGGGTATGGAGCGAATCTCCTTGCAAAAACGGATTTGAATGTAAAAATGGAGTATGTGTAGAGATATCCTGTTATACAAGGGGCTGTCCCTCCGGTTATATCTGTAAGGATGGCTCCTGTAATGCTACAGACCCCTGTGCTACTGTCAAATGTAAATCCGATGAATTCTGCCGTGATGGTATTTGTGTTAAGGCTTGTGGATTTGTAAATTGTAGCGATGGGTATTACTGTGATAGCTTCGGGAATTGCGTGCTTGATAAGTGCTACGGTATAAAGTGCAGGGCAAATCAGTATTGTGAGGAAGGCAAATGCCTTGTGGATAAATGTTATATGGGGGGTTGTCCTTACAATAGAATGTGTGACCAGACTACAGGTGAGTGTGTGGATGACCAATGCGTATATATTGATTGTCCGGAGGGGCTCAAGTGCTATAAGGGACAGTGTGTAAAACCCGAGGATATCCCCGTTGTAATATACGACCCGAATATTGGTGCAGATGCAGGTATAGATGTCTCAAAGCCAGATACGACTGGCGGTGCAGACAGTTCAAATGCTGGATATGATTATGGGAATTATGAGCCCGGTGAAGATGTCTCTGTCTCACTTGAAGGCGGATTTGACCCGAGGGCATTTGACAGAGAGAGTTCAGGTAGTTGTTCCTGTAACACCCTCTTCTGATTTGTCAACCGGCAATAAGAAGTAGAAGGTAGAACCTACCCCATATTTACTCTCTACACCAACCTTACCATTATATCTCTCGATTATCCTCTTCACTATCCCGAGCCCGAGTCCGGTGCCTTCAATCTTTGATTTCTTGACATCTGTTGAACGGAAGAAGTCTGTAAATAGCCTCGGGAATTCCTCCTCTTTTATACCTATGCCCGTATCTGAGACTGATATCCTTATATTTTCACCTTCAAGAGTTGCCTGAATATTAATACTGCCGTTTTCTCTGTTGTACTTTATGGCATTTGAAAGATAATTGTGAATGACCTCATCAATCTTCATCGGGTCAGCAGAAACAAAGCATCTATCTATTCTATTCTCAAATGTTATTATTATTCCCTTCTCTTTTGCCAGTGGTCTGAACTCCTCAATGGACTCTGAAAGGAGTTTGATAATGTCGAATCTTTCTCTCTTTATCTCAGCCCTCTCCTCTGTCTCAAACTCCCCAAGTATTAAAATATCTGATATCAACTGTCTCAATCCATTTATACGGGAGAGAATTCTCAGGAGAATATGCCTCTGCTCAGCCGAAATCTCCCCCATATATCCATCTATCATACTCTGTATGTATGAGGTGATCGTATTTAGGGGGGATTTAAGGTCGTGTGTGGCAGATGCAAGGAATAAAAGTCGCATCTCGTCTTTTCGTCTTAATTTATCATTCTTCTCCTCAAGCTCTCTCTTAATACTTTCAATAGCAATCTGTTTCTTCCTCAAATCATTCATTATTAAAGATGTTATGACCACAGAGGTAATCTGAATCAATGAGAAGGCTGCAAATGAACCCATAGAGTATGCAAATGAATCTATATTCTCATATGCGAAGAACCCTTTCAGGTGATGGTGGTCTATAATCTTTGAATACTCGCCTAAAGATAACAAACCCACTATAGCAATTGAGAAGACTGCATAGAATCCAGCAATAGGCGTGGTAAGTATTATTGATGCAAATACCGGGTGAAATATGAATACAAACAGGAATGGGCTTTCAATTCCTCCAGAGAAGTGTATCAGAAAGCCGAGTGCTATCATATCAAGCATTATCTGTATGTGTGAAGATACAAGGGCGAAATTCAGACACAAATCGCCTTTACAATTTCTTTGAGCATATCTAAACCAGAAGAAGATTACGATGTTGTAGAGTAAAACAACTAAGCCAATAACATATATCTTCTCCACCTCCAGTTCTATTTGAAATAGCCACTTTGCAAGTAATGTAACAGTGAATATAGAGAAGACCGCAAGCCATCTGAGAGAGATAAACCAGTTTACATTATAGAGAAGAGACTTCCTTCCAATATCAGATTCTATGTCAAAGTTGAATCTGAATAGACTCATCTTCTAAAAAAGCCTCTGGATTTTTTACCGGTCTTAATATTTGAGAGTTCTGCAAGTTCTCTTAATAGTCTCTCTTCCTCTGCGGATATCTTCTTTGGGATGTTTACCTTAATATGTATGATATGGTCTCCCTTTCCATAGCCGTTGAGTCTGGGCATTCCGTACTCGGGAATCCTGATTGTCTCATCTGGCTGTGTACCCGGCTTGATCTCAATTTCCTTCTCTCCCCAGATAGTCTTTATCTTAAGAGTCGTGCCTAAGATCGCCTCTATATAAGAGATGTTGACTGGTGAGTGAATATCCTCTCCATCTCTCTCAAGTCCCTCCTCCTGAACTACATTTATTACAAGATATAGATCTCCAGCCCTCCCATGAGATGGGGCTGATTCGCCTTCTCCAGACAATCTGAGTTGCATCCCTGAATCAACGCCCGCTGGTATCTTTACCTTGAGTGACTTCTTCTGCGGAACAGTTCCACTCCCTGAACAGATCTCACACCTTTCAACGATAACCGTTCCCATCCCTCTACACCTATTACAGGTGGTGGATATTACCATAAATCCAGCCCTTGTAGAGACCTGTCCTCTACCATGACAGACCGGGCAGGTTTGAGGATGAGTTCCGGGCTTTGAGCCAGAGCCGTTGCAGTTTGAACATATAGAGAGCCGCTCAATCTCAATCTCTTTCTCCACACCCTTTGCCGCCTCTTCAAGGGTAATATCTATCTTGCGCGTTATGTCTGCACCTCTTGAGCGATGTCTCCTTCCACCTCTTACGGTTGAAAAGCCAAAGAAGTCCTCAAAAATATCGGAGAAGCTCGAAAAAATATCATCAATGTCAGAATACTGATGAAAACCAGTTCCCTTCAGACCCTCATGGCCATATCTATCGTATATCTCTCTCTTTTGAGGATCCGAGAGCACCTCGTATGCCTCTGATGCCTCTTTGAACTTCTCCTCTGCCTCTTTGTCACCCGGATTACGATCGGGGTGATATTGAAAGGCAAGCCTTCTATATGCACTCTTTATCTCTTTTATATCTGCACTCCTTGAAACTCCAAGCACCTCATAATAATCTCTCTTCCTCTCACTCACGGCAATTACACCTCTTAAGTCAATCCATAAAATAATATTACTTATTTTTTTTAAGTCAACCCATATAAGATGAGAGTTGTCTGGAATTTTGTGTCCGAGTCTGATTGAATTTGAGAACATTGATTGTGTATATATCTGATTTTAAGACAGCGGTGAAAAGGATAGGTAATTTATTTGATATTTGAAAACATATGGATATAATAAGCGATATGAATCGCAGAGTCTTACTTCTGTATATTTCTACCATAACTTCTTTAACAACTATATTTTTTACCTCCTGTTCTTCTGTGGTAAATAGCTGCAAATACGATACTGATTGTAAAGGGGATAAGGTCTGTAGAGATGGGGTATGTGTAGGGCTTTACGAGAATCTGGATATAATCCATATAATTGATATAGAATCAGATATAAAGGATATTTCTATAAATGATGGTGAAGGGTATGACTCTCGGGATATCATTCTTAACAGAGATGAAGAGTCAGTTGATATCATCTCTATTGATAACCTGGAAGATATTGCTCTTATAGATATAACCTGTCCATCCTCCTGTGATTATGAAGGTAAGAGATTCTGTAAAGATAATGGGTATATAGAATG
Organism: Myxococcota bacterium; assembly: GCA_049969675.1. Classification (GTDB taxonomy): domain Bacteria; phylum Myxococcota; class SpSt-1050; order SpSt-1050; family SpSt-1050; genus SpSt-1050. Next base: position 7,661 of record JBMFOP010000028.1, read on the forward strand.
TAAGAGATTGGATAAAGAAGACAGATGCCTATCTGAGGTATATACTGCCTGTAATCCCGGTGAGTCGTGTAGAAACGGAGCCTGTGGGATTGATGAGTGCACAGAGGGTGATAGGAGTTGTATAGATACCGGAAATTTTCAAATCTGTGAGAGGGATGAGTTTGGGTTTTTGAGATATTCTGTAAAGAATTGCGATATCGGGACATTCTGTGAGAAAAGAATCTGTTGCCCTGCCGATATGGTAGAGGCGGATGGATTCTGTATTGATAAATATGAGGCGATTGTCTCGGATTCTCCTGAATGCAATGGAGTAATATATGGACAGAGCAGTGACAATTATCCTCAAGAATTTCCAGATGATGTCTCTCTGCCAAACAACCCGCCATCCATACAACTATTCTCCTGCTCAAAGGTCGGTCTGCTTCCGTCCAGATTTATTACCTATAATCAGGCAAAGACCGTCTGCCAGCTCTCAGGGAAGAGACTCTGCACAAAAGAGGAGTATATATCTGCATGTAAAGGGGGAAGAGAAGAATATAACTATCCATACGGAACCTCCTGGCAACCTTATTGTAATGATAATCTATTCGGTGATATTAAAAATTGTGGGGCTATGAGTCAGTGTGTATCTGCTATCGGGGCATTTGATATGTCGGGAAATGCTGAAGAATGGGTGGAAGAGGTGAATGGTACTTATTCAGCTATGGGAGGAAAGGTCTCTTGCGGAGGAAATATCGGGGAAAAGTGTTCAATGTGTAGTACAGAGGCAGTTTACAATGCAAATACCGAAAATAATTCGCTCGGTTTTAGATGCTGCAGGTAATTATTGACCTTTACTCTTATAATATTGTTCAAGAATCTGTCTTACCTGATTGGCATCAGGGGCATCGGGCTGGAGTTTTAAGTATGTCTCATATTCTTTTGCAGCCTTATCTACCTGCCCAATCTTGGTGTACGCCACCCCGAGGGAACGATGTGCAGCAGCCAGATTGGGTTTGAGCTTGATAGCCTTCTGATAGTTGGCAATTGCCTCTGCAATCCTATTCTTCATAAGGAGCTTATTCCCCTCGGTGGTATAATCTTCAGCCGTTGGCTCGGCTGACTCTGTCTCTTTTGGTTGCTCCTTGCCCTTTGGTGATGGTTGAGTCTCTGCCTTCGTAATGGCCTTCTGAACTTTAGATGGGCTCTGAGATGTCTTCTCTTCTTCCCTCTTTTCTACTCTTCTCTCTGCCTCTTTTACATTTTGTGCCTCTTTCTGCTGCATTGCTATCTGTGGTTCTGTCTTGCTACCCTCACCTATCAGTCTTGCCTTCTCTTTTAATGCCATCTCGTTGCTCGGGTCAAGTTCAAGCACAAGATTGAATTCGGCCAGTGCCATATTCCTCTTCTTCTCTTTTGCAAATGCCATTCCCTGCCTCAAATGGTAGTCTATGTAATTTGATTTGAGAGAGGTCATCTCCTTAATCGCCAGTTGATAGTAGTAGCTATCTTTTGGAATGGAATTAAATCTCTTCCATGCATCATCCCAGTTTTTAAGTGAAAGCGAGGCAATGGCTTTATCATAATTCTCCTTCGTCTTCTCCTCCATAGTCGCCTTGCTCAAAAGTTGTTGAATATCTTTATCGTCTGGATACTGATTTGCAAGTACAGAGAGTTGATTCTTCGCCTCTCCCCAGTTTGCAGCCAGCATATTCCTCTGTATATCTTCAAGTTTCTGCTTGTAGACCAGATCCGTCTCCTGCGTTGGCCCTTTCTCTCCTTTTGGCAGGAGAAAGATTATCGCCACCACGGCAACAATAGCGATTATTATACCGCCAATTATTAGACCTATGGGCTTCTTTTTTATTACTACCGGTTCAGTCTTTGAAAAATCATCGTAGAATGGCTCCTTTACCTCAACCTCCGCCTTCTCCTCTTTTGGTCTCTGGGGCATTCTGACCACTGCAGTCTCCTGATAGACCTGTGGAGACCTTTCGTCAATGAATTTGAGTTTGAGATGTCCAAGCTCTATAATATCGCCATTTCTGAGTTCGGTCTTTGCATACTGTTCGCCATTTACAAGCACACCATTTGCACTCTTGAGGTCTATAATCTTGAACGAATTATTCTCATAGATTATCTGGGCATGTTCTCGTGATATAGATTTATGGTCAAGTACTATATCGTTTTCCTCCGTCCTTCCTATCTTCATTACTGTCTTATTCAGAGAGAACTCCTTCTCCGGTAGATGTCCCGCGAAGAGAACCAGCCTTGCGGTGCTATCAGGAATCTCCTGTGCCTCCTGATTTAGTGGGGTGGATATAGAAGGCATCCTTATCACAGCTGTTGATTCATACTGAGGCTCCGGTGCCTTCTTGATAGGTGTAATCTCCTCCTGCACCGGCGCCTGTGCTTGAGAGACAACCGGTGGCTGAAATGACTCCTCTATCTTCTTCTGAACCGTAGGAGGTAATTCCTGAGTGATTTCGTCTCTATCCTGTTCATACTTAAGTATTATCTTATAATCACCGATATGGATTATATCTCCGTCTTTTATAAATGCCTTTCCGTGAATCCTATCGCCATTTATCTTTACCCCGTTGTAACTATCAAGGTCCTGAATGACTATACCCTGATTCTCCTTGATAATCTTTGCGTGAAATCTGGAGACATTGCGCTCGGTCAATCTGATTACATTCCCCTCTTTTCTACCAATAGTAATCTCGGGCCACCTGAATGGGACCTGAGTTATTCTACCTTCATCATCTTCTATAATAATCTTATACATCGCAAATACGGGATAATTGCCTGCTTAATTACATAACATAAAAATTCAATCTCTTCAAGAAAACCAGATATCCCCCTTAATACTAAAAGAGGTATGAGACATTAAAGCCAATGGTATTGAATAGATAAGTATTGAATCCACCCATCGTGTAGTTATAAGAGAGTTCAATATTTAGATTCTCAATTGGGGAGTAGCCGATCCTCGGAATAAGATTGAATGAACCTATATCCTGAGGGACTGTCTCAAAAGGATTGGTATTGTCATCCATAGAAAATGGGATATACATACCGACTCCTATACCTGCATAGACCCCTTTTGTTATAATATAGGCGTAATTGATTTCAAGTTGATATTGATTCTCTGGCCTCTCATCGTAAAATGCGAGACCGGTAAATCCATATATAAGATGAGAGTCAAAAGTCTTTTCAAATAGGTATCTAAGTTTGAAGGTAAACCTACCATCTCCAATGTTATATGGCTCCGGGTCAATCTTATTTGAGGTAGGAATAAGTATTGATGCGGAGATGGAGTGCTTGAAGAACAACTCTTTTACAGGGAGTCTAAAACCAACCTCAAAGTCCTCAAGTCTTGTGATATCTGCTGATTTCTTGAGCTCTGGCTCTTTTAGATGAAACTTCTCCATCTGGACCCTGTCTGATGGGACCTCTCTATTTGCCTGCCAGATTCTCAGGCCGAAATCAAAGTTAAGTTTCTCTAAGATACCGTAGGTAAGAGATAATTTGTAGTAATTTTCATAGTATTTTCTATCTATGCCGGAGGGCATCGCATCTGAACTCCCATTGTAGTATGTACTGGTAGGGAGGCTAAAGTCCATAGATAGCTGAGTATATACCTCTTTATAATTTACCGAGACCGGTTCCTTTGCAGATGCAAAGGAAGTTAATAATAGAGAGACAAGTGATAGGATCACAAATCTTTTCATAAATACTCCTCCTGTAGTAAATACATAAGCAAAAATATATTACACAAAAGTTAATTATTGGCAATAAAATAAGAGATGATAACAAATAGTGAACTCCAAACTATAATATGAATACCCCTCAAGGATTGGTCTCTGGTATACTGATAGTCTGCTTTATGAGAATAAAGTATTCCTGATTTCCTTTTGCCCCTTTGAGACGGGAAGGGAGAAAACCCACTATTTCGCAGCCCAGTTCTTTTATGAATTTCTGGATATCTACATTCAGCCTCTTTACAACCTCAACATCATTCATCATACCGCCGCGCATCACATCCTCTTTTGGTGCCTCAAATTGAGGTTTGAGTAAGATTAGAATCTTTCCATCCGGTTTTAAGAGAGAGAGTGCATTAGGTAAGATCTTCCTGACCGAGATAAATGAGACATCAATTAGAACAAGGTCCATCTTTTCTTTTATAGTTGAACAATCAAAATTCTTAAAATTACATCTCTCAAATAAAACTACTCTTTTATCTGTCCTTATTGAATAATCCACTACGCCATATCCAACATCAAATCCATATACCTTCTTTGCACCATTTTTTAGGAGACAGTCTGTAAATCCACCTGTTGAAATCCCTATATCTGCACATATAAAATCTTTTACATCAAGTCCAAAATCAGATAATGCTCCTTCAAGTTTTTCTCCGCCCCTGGATACATATTTTTTTGCTATAATCTCAATCTCTGACTCAGGATTAACAAGTGTATCCGCCTTTCTAATCCTCTCTTTATTTACTATTATATCTCCAGACATTATGAGTGCTGATGCCTCTTTCTTATCTTCTGCCAGACCTTTCTTTATCAGGAGTTCGTCAAGCCTTATTCTATTTTCCTTTTTCTTCATCAATAATCAAAATCTCTGCCACAGCTTACGGGATAGCTCAATTGACCTTTTTGAGAGATCCTCTTCATCCACATCTATGGTAAGTCTCTTATTCTGCATCAATATTTTTCCACCGACTATGGTAGTATCGACTATCTCCTCAGAGATTCCGTATATTATATGTCCAAGCGCCGTATTATCATCAAGCGGTGTGGGTGGATAGTAGTCAATCAATATTATATCTGCTGCCGCTCCCTCTGATATCTCACCGAGTTTTATACCAAAGTGTTTTGAAACAAATTCTGGGTTATTAAATAGTAAAGTATTTGCGACCTCTGTAAAGCAACAACCCGGATTATTCTGTCTTAAGTGCTGTCCAAAGAGTGCGACTCTCAGTTCCTCAAACATATTGACCGTCATCGCATCTGTGCCGAGTAGAACTTTTATCCCCTTCTTGCTCATTGAAAGTATATCGGCAATCCCAACGGCATTATTCAGATTTGACTGCGGGTTGTGTACCACAAAGGATTTACGTCTTGAGATGAGATTCATCTCACCTCTATCTATATGAACACAGTGTGCGAGGATACTTTTATCATTTAATATCCCAAATTTATCAAGTCTATTGACAACTCTCATCTTATAATTCTTCAGAGAATGCTCCTCATCAGATAATGCCTCTGCACAGTGTATATGAAATCCAGCACCGAGCCCATTTCCTTTTTCAGAGGCGATCCTCAGGGTCTCATCCTCAAGTGTAAATGAGGCGTGAAGTCCAAACATCGCCTTTATAAATTCTGAATTTCTCTTCCCAGTCCATTTTATAAAATCCTCATTCTCTCTGATGCCCTCATCTCTGATCGTTCTACCATCTCTATCTGAGACCTCGTAGCAACAGGAGACCCTCAGCCCAGCCACCTCAGCCGCCTTTGCGATCTCAAAGAGAGAACCTCTTATTGAATTTGGAGATGCGTGATGGTCTATAAGTGTGGTGGTCCCGTGTCTGATGGCGTTTATCATCATCATCAATGAAGAGTAATAGATATCTTTCAGATTTAACTTCTTATCAAGTCTCCACCAGAGGTTCTTCAGGACCTCATTAAAGTCCTTTGATGGCTTTGCCTTTGAGAGCCCCCTTACCATCGTTGAATAAAAGTGCATATGATTATTTATGAGACCGGGCATCACCACCTTATTTGTGGCATCAATTATCCTGTCATATTTCCCCCTGAATTGATTGACAGATGCGATCTCTCTAATTCTGCCATCTTCAATAAGTATTGCACTATTTTTAAGAACACGATTCTTCTTCCCGAGCGTAATTATGGTTCCATTTTTAATTAACATCTTCATATATTCTCTCCTCTTTACTTTATCCTTCATTCAGCATCCTGAGTTCTCCCTCTGTTCTCTCTCTCATATAAAGGGCACCGGCAAAGCACTTCTGTACACATATTGAACAACCAATACATCTTGACGGGTCTGTCTCTGGAATCTTTTTATTATTTAATCTTATTGCCAGATACGGACATCTGGTGCAGTTTCCGCAGTGTTGACAGAGCCCCTCTCTCACCTGTGAAATCTTCTTGATCGGAGTCAGCTCCATAAAAGGTGTTATTGGGTCTGGGAGTGCAGCACCTCTCAATTCGGCTATTGAATTGAACCCCCGTGATTTCATCAGATAACTGACTCCCATCATCAGGTCGTCAATTATCCCATAGCCATATTTCATTACGATTGTACAGAATTGAACAGTATTTACACCGAGCGCAAGGAAATCGGCCGCCGCTTTATAGTCCATAGGCCCGCCATTGCCGGATACCTCAATGCTCATCTTTGATACATTTGCCAGTGTCAGATAACTAATAGGCAGTACCCCTTCACCGCTCATACCAACAATTATCCCCTCTTCCCACCTCTCTTTCTTCCCTTTTCTAAATGCCAGTGTTGGGAATGTGTTTGCAAGTGTAATCCCTGCCATCTTATCGGGATATCTCTGAAAGACCTCTTTTATGGCACTTACAATCGGATAGATGGATGTGACTGCGGCTGTCAATTTAAATAGTTTTGGGATCTCTGGATCGGATACCTCCATAACCCAGCCAACTATCTTTGCAGTGAGATCTGGGTCCTGCGAGACAATATCCCCTTTTGTACCGTCTCCCCCCTGAGGGCAGCTGAGACTGTATTCAATCGCCTTAACCCCTGCATTTTCAAGCCTCTTTGTATTGGACTGCCAGACTCTACTATCTGATTCGTCATTCCCTGTAACCGGCCCACCGGTTGATACGATTGTAAGTCTATCTGGATACTCCCTGATTAATCTTTCAGCCTCGCGTGCCACTCTATCAAGTGGATGAGCTGAGACATTGTCGCAATTTGCATAGGTAGACTTTCCAAACACAAACATATATTCTGAGGGGATGTGTATAGGGACATTGTCAAAAGTGGTCTTCATTACGCCACCGGCCCAACCCATATCGTATGCCTTCTTCATCTGCTCATATCCATCTGATGGGGGGGCCGCCGAGAGAATAAATGGAGAGATAATATCCATATTAAAAAATTTTGTAGTGAGCGGAATCGGTTGTTTTATCAGACCTTTTAAGATATAGAAGCTCTTAAAGTCCTTTTTAATTGAGATTGCCTTCTCTTTCTTTAGAAAAGAATCTATTCTCAGTGCTGCATTCTTTCCACTTGCAACTGCCTCCACCACGGTCGTTGGACCATTGACGAGGTCACCTGCATAGAAGACCCCCTTTTTATTTACAATCCTGAATGACCCCCTTGCCCCTATAGATTGTACGATGATATCAAATCCATCCCTCCTCTGCTCGGTCCCTTTCAAATCCTTTACAAGAGATGGATGAAACTTACATCCCTCTTTTAAAAAGACCTTTACTGTCTCAAGAGAAATCTTCCTCCCCTTCTTTGATATCCCTGTAATCCTTGTGCGATTGGTGAGGTGGATATTGTATTTAAGAAGCTCTTCAAACTCCTTTTTAGTAAGTGGTAGTTCAGATAATCTCTCCAATGTAAATAGTTCTACAAGATTTGCACCTCTCTCTTTAGCCACGATGGCACAATCAACTGCAACTGCCCCACCACCTATAATAGCAACATTTCTACCTTTAAGTGCAACCCCTTTCTGCTCACTCAAAAATTTAATCCAGTCAACAGTATGCTCAACCCCTTTAATATTCAGGCTATATGGCGAATTCAATCCTGTTGCAACAAGCACTGCATCATACTCTGCAAGTAGCTGTTCCGCATCTTCAACTTTACTCTTTGGTTTAAAATTGATGTTACCAAGTGAAAGTATAAATTCTATGTCAGATTTCAAGACATATTTATCAAGTCTTGAATCTGGAATCAGATTGCACATCCCCCCGGGTTTATATCCCTCTTCATAGATTGTGATATTATAACCCATCTGTGCAAGAGAAGCCGCCGCACCAAGCCCTGCCGGGCCTCCGCCAACAATAGCCACATTAAATTCATTTGGTTCAGGAAGATTAAACCTCGGAAGCAGATTCATCTCTTTCGCCTTCTGTATGATAGTCGCCTGAACCGCTGGAATATTTATCGGATTATCAAATGTCTTCCTTGAACAGGCAGCCATACAGTGCCTATCCGGACAGACTGCCCCGCAGATGCCACCCATTGGATTTGCAGAGTATATAAGTGCCGCTGCCCTCTCAAAATCTGAGGGAAAGAATCTCTTCGCCGCCATCATAAAATCGGCCGGAGAGCAATGTGCAGGGCACGCATCCCGACAGGGCTTCTCCTCACAAAATTCACACCTCTCAATCTCTGATTTGAGCTGCGCATCTGTGAGAAACTTTATCTCTTTTCTATTCTTCATATTAACTCCTTATAGATTGGTTAGTCACCAAACATGAGTCCCGGATTTATTACAATAATTTCAAAAATGCAAAATTTTTGTATATTTTGTGTGACACATCTGTCCAGAATAAATATTTTTTGATATGGAAGCCTCAGCAGGATAAGATTATTCTGTCAATCAAAAAACCCTGAAAGGAGGTTTAAATATATCATTATCTCTGGACAGATCTATAATTGGCGTAAGCAAATTCTACAGGATTATTAGTTTTGTAAGGCGGTAGAGGAGACGATTATTATGAGACAAAACACCTGTGAGTTTTCTTATAGATTAAACATACAGGGAGTTATGGGAATGGATGAATAAACCCTGTGAAACCTTACCTGTTGTGCCAGATGTAGCCATTGTAGGGGCAGTTCTTATTTAAAGATATTGAAGTTGGACAGCATTTCAATGGATAGTGTATTGAAGAAAGGAGGATAACCTGATTTTGAAAATATGCATTTATCTGTCTATAATTTTTATTTTACAAATTGTTAACATCTCAAATCAGATTATTTTGGACAGCAGTGTCTGAAAATATTATTTCACCGGGGCTACCGAATTCATCCTTGAACATAGTATAAAATTCATCCAGAACCTGTTCAAAGTCTTCATATCTCTCATCAATTCTATCCCTCGTCATCTTATCAAATATCTTATCTATTGCCTCCGGGACCCCCTTTACAACAACAGATGGAAGCTGTGACCTTCTCCCTGGTATTGAACCAGTTAGCATCTCATATAAAATTATTCCGAGTGAGTAGATATCACTCTGTTTTATAATATCTTCACTACCTGAAAGTATCTCTGGCGGTTGATACGCGATAGACTGTGCCCCAATGAAGACCTGCGGGACCTGAACTCCTGGTCTTGCCCTGATAATCCTGTTCATCCCGAAGTCAGAGACCTTTATATTGTCTTGAGCGGTAAAGAGTATATTCTCCGGCTTTAAATTCTGATGGATGATTCCCTGTCTGTGTGCATAGTTTAGGGCGTAGCATATCTGTAAGAAGATCCTGATAGACCTTTTTATGTCCTCCTCATTTTTTACACCTATATACTGCCTGAGATTTCCCCTGGGGGCATATTCTGTAATAAAATATGGTGTGGAGGATTCAAGGTTTGCATCAATGATGTTCAGAATACAGGGGTGAGAGAGAGAGGCTGCAGAGGAGAGTTCATCTTTAAGCCTTATTACCACCTCGCTCCGCTGGATGAAACTATAATAAGAGAACAGGTCCTTTATCTCCTTGATTGCCACAATCTGTGAGGTGATTGCATGCTTCCCCTTAAATACGCTACCTATTATTCCCGAACCTATCTGCTCCATCCTGACATATCTTGGATCCAGTCTGATTGGAGTTGGGGTTGGTATCTCCTGTATCTCCTGAATATCCTCCTGCGCATCAATAATCACATTTCCAAAATAGCCCTCCACCTCTTCTATAATCCTTGTCCCGGCTGCATCGGCCGCTGCTGCAACGCCTTTATCAGACAATATAACCCTACCCTCTTTGAGTAAGACATAGTTGAATTTATTTAAGAACTTGAAGTACTCCTGAAATTCAAGTGCAAGATTGCCAGAGTATAGAGCCTTCATATCTGCAAGAGTGCGGCTCCTCCCCTCACGTTGATCCCGCATAATCTGCTTTAGAACCTGTGAGATGTCCTGAAGAAGCACATCCTTTGAGACGGCAGTACTGTTTTCAGAAGACATAACTTAACTCCTTCAAAGGTTTACAATAGACTCATATCAGAGTATCTTCTATTTTTCAACAATTAACAACGAGGATTTTTATTGTAAAAGTAGAAATTTTATGTAATAGTACCGCCATTATGAAGAGGCTTTTCATATTTGGCATTCTGATCTCTCTCTGGTCCTGCAGCGAACCCTGTCTGGACCTTGCCAATCGTATATGCAATTGTGAGCCGACCGCAAACAGAAGAAATACCTGTAAAAATATATATGTAAAAAATAATCCAGTCTCCATCTCCGATGATGATGAGAAGAGGTGTGAAGAGCTCCTCAAAAGCTGTGATTGTGCAACTCTGGACGCTGGAAATTTCTCAGCCTGCGGTCTCTCCAGACCAATTACTATAGAATAATTATGTCCTCTTTGAATTCCATTGCTATCCAGAATACCCTAAACTTTCAGATTGTTTTTTTGTAAGATAAGGTCTACAATCCAGATTTGTCCTGAATCTCTTATTCTCTTCATTCCAACAATACCCCCCTTTAATGACACAATAATAAAAGGTATCTGGCTTATTAAATATTTTATCACATTCTTTGTAATATGTCTCCTCTAAATTGCTCATACAACATATATCATCTATTATCGCATCTGATGGCTGAGTAAAACTATAACACTCTTCTGGAATTGGAATCTTATAATCCATATTGTATGTCCAGTTATCTGCTAATAACAGCTATATACAAAATTTAACAGTGTAGTACAATCTGCTACATGCACATGCTCCTCTCCAATAAACTCTAATATACAGGATTCTATGATGATAATTGCTAAAATAATAGAAATAATTCCTTTTTTTCTCTTTATATCCAGATTGATAGGAACATAAAATAACAGCGGGAAATCTTTTCACTTAGTACCTTCTATCATCTTTTTTATATTACCTAACTTCTTATGTAGAATGTCAGGCACTTCATAAACATTTTTATAATCGCCCGGTTGTGGGTCGGTTTTTTGAAGTCATTTAAGCGGTGGTCCAATTTTTGAGGCGTTTAAAAATTCAATATTGCTCTGAACACTACAGCGCGATGTTATGAATAGAGAAACCAACTATGGTATATTAAAAGAAGGGTTGAAAGACTTAACTCTTCTCACCGAATAAAAAATCTTTGACCCTTTTCATCAGTGCATCTTTTGTAATGGGTTTCTGGATAAAGATTGAGTTTTCAAATCTGAGTATCTCTCCATCATTGTCTGGATAACCAGAGATAAAGACCACCTTCAGGTCCCTGTATTTCTCCCTCACCGTTCGGGCGAGTTCCAGCCCTCCCATCTTTGGCATAATTACATCTGTTATAAGGGCGATAAGATTGGTCGGTTTATTCCTCGTGAGCATCACCAGTGCACCCAACCCATCAATCGCATCCATAATATTATAACCTTCCTCCATAAATATTCTAATCAGTATATCCTTTACCTCCTCATCGTCCTCTACAATCAGTACTGTACCTTCGGGTTTAGAAATATATTCTGAAACACGGGGAAGGAGTATCTCCTTTGAATCTCTCTTAAAGGTGGGGAGATAAAAATAATAAAAATTCCCTCTCCCTTCTATACTTTCAAAATCCATTATCCCGTTGTGTTCCCAGATAATTCCATAACTGACAGCCATACCTATATTATCTGACTTCTCCTTAGAAGAGCCAGAGAAGTATGGCTCAAATATATGTCTTGCCAATTCCCTATCAATCGCCTTTGCTGAATCCGCGAGCGTAAATCTGACATACTCTCCTTTTTTGAGCCCGCTCGCCTTTAAGAATTCATCTCCCTCCTCAAATGAAAGGAGATCTGCTCCAAGATTGATTACACCCCCATCTGGCATCAATCTCTTGCAGTTTTCAACAACCTTCCTGAATGCCTCTATCAGAAGACGCTCATCACCCTTAATCTCACAGGGGGTCTGTGAGCGAACTACATTGATATGAATATTCATACCAGAAACTGCCTTTAGATTATCCGCCAATTTATAGAGAAAGGAGTTTACCTCAATCAACTGGCTATTTAGGACTACTCCACCTGCAACACACAATAACATCCTTACAAACTCTTCACCCCTTCCTGCCACCTTTATCAACTGCTCTACATCATCCTTCAGATGGGGAAGTAGCCCCTTATCCGCGGATAGAAATGCCGCATTGTTTAAGACCACCATTATCAAATTATTGATTTTGTGAGAGACATTTCCAGCAAACCTCCTAATCAACTCATACTTCTCCACATTCTCTCTTATTTGATTATATCGCTCATTCTTTCTCTTCAGTTGAGCCAGTCTCAACTCATCAAGGGCTACCTCAAAGAGCCTTTCAGGGTCATCCTTTTTTAAAAAATTGGTAGCCCCACTTCTAATTACCTCTGCGGATTTTATGCTATCAATAACATTTGAATAGACAAGCAAAGGTAAAAATCTGTCATATTCATCTCTCTTCTTTATAATAAATTCAAGCGGAATTCTACACTCATCTAAATCATAAAATATCAGATTCCAGCCATTTTCTCCCATTGCCCTATTGAGTTCATTCTCATCTCCTATATGTCTGAAGGTAGGGTAAATTGACCTTTTCTCAAATAATCTCTGAATCCTATCCAAATCTTCTCCGCTACTACCACAGAAAAGGTAGTTAAAACTTTTGATAGGCTCCATCTCAACCCTCCTCTTGAAGTAGATTCAGGTAAATATTATGAATTGTATGAATATATATGTATGAATATATATCATCTGTTAGGTAATAAATTACATATTTTCAGGATTTGTCAAGTTTATTACACACCACCAATTGAGTAAAATTTATCCCCCTCTCTTAATTCCACCGCTGTCCAAAATTTTCTAAATTAACAGGCTAATGTAAAAATTACATTACATCTTTTAATGGAGTATATTCAAGCCCTAAAGAGTCTGCCACGGCTTTATATACGAGTGCGCCCCTGTAGCAATTTACACCGAGTTCAAGTGGTTTATATTTCTTTATCGCCTTCTCAACACCTAAATTTGCGAGTATTACACCCCAGCCTGTCGTCTCATTTGTGAGTGCAAATGTAGAGGTTCTTGCAACCGCACCGGGCATATTTGCCACACAATAATGAACAACACCGTACTTCTTAAATGTGGGATTCTCGTGTGTTGTTGGTTTGACAGTCTCAATGCAACCACCCTGATCCACCGCCACATCCACTATAACCGAACCCTCGCTCATCTTCTTTACCATTGACTCTGGAACCAGAATTGGTGCCCTTGCACCGGGGACGAGCACTGCGCCTACCACAAGGTCAGATGTAAGGACCGACTCCTCAATATTTGTTGAATTTGAATATAGAGTCTGAACACGGGAGCCAAATATATCGTCAAGGTAGTTGAGTCTCGGGATACTCACATCCAGAATTGTAACCTCGGCGCCAAGCCCAACCGCCATCTTTGCAGCATTTGTGCCAACTGTGCCACCGCCGATGATGGTGACCTTCCCCTTCTTAACTCCGGGAACACCACCCAGAAGGACGCCCTTTCCTTCATGCTCTTTCTGAAGTGCCATGGCCCCTACCTGAATTGACATCCTGCCAGCGATCTCACTCATAGGTCTTAAGAGTGGAAGGCTATGGTCCTCAAGCTCAATAGTCTCATAGGCAACTGCAATCACCTTGGATTTGAGCAGTGCCTTTGTAAGTGTAGGTTCTGCCGCAAGATGAAAATATGTATAAATCACAAGCCCTTCTCTAAAAAATTTGTATTCGCTCTCCTGAGGCTCCTTGACCTTTACTATCATCTCAGCCTTCTCCCATACCTCTCTGGCGGTATTTAGAATCTTCGCACCCGCTGCTACATACTGCTCATCAGATATTCCACTCCCTTCTCCAGCCCCTTTCTCTATAAATACAATGTGTCCAGCCTCTACAAATTGTTTGACTCCCGCTGGCACCATCCCCACTCTGAACTCCTTTACCTTGATCTCCTTTGGTACTCCTATAATCATTGAAACCTCCTTTGAAATAGGCAAAGAGAGATAAGCATACTAAAATTTTGTAGTCAATCTAAATAGACGATTTTTTAATTCTGCCCAGATACAAGAATATCTGACCGACGATCAGCATTATCATCCCCCACCAGAGATTGGGATTTGTCCACTTTGCTGCATAACTTTGAGGTGGCAAGAAGAGATAATAGACCCCTGCACCGGTTATAATTAGGCCATATATGAGCATCATACAACCGACCCAGAACCATACGGATATCATCTGCTTTGTATCTTCCATAGTCCACCTCACCAGAAATAGATATTCAAAAATATTAAGACTGCAAGGGATACCAATGCCCAGGTAAATGGCTTTTTATAAAATGGCACCTTTTCAAGGTCGGGATTCGGGGTAAGCCCCTTCACCAACCCCTGTAGCTCCTCATCAGTCTTTGGCTTTGTAAATAGTGAGATAATTATTGTCAAAAGAAAACATACTATCCACGCCCACGACGCCTGCCAGAGATTTAATGTCATATCAGATGGGACAGACGGACAGAGCGAACGGGAGGAGGGCATAAATGTGAGATAGTAATACCAATCGCAGGAGAGCCATTTGAACTTAAATGCAAGAAAGAGTAAAAAGGATGTGAGCATACCTGCAATAAGCCCCCAGAATGCACCAGCAGATGTCGTCCTCTTCCAGAACATCCCGAGTAGCATCGTGGCAAATAGCGGTGCATTCACCCAGCTGAATATAGCCTGAATATAATCCATTATCGTAGGAAATGATTTTGCCACATATGCGGTCACCACACTCAATAAAATTCCTATAATTGTAAACAATCTTCCCACGAATACGAGGTGACTATCGCCTGCATCTTTCTTTATTGCTGCTTTATAGATGTCGTAAGTAAAAACAGTGTTAAATGCTGAGGTATTCCCAGCCTGCCCCGCCATAAAACCTGCAAGCAGAGCGGTTATCCCAAGTCCCACAAGTCCAGATGGATAATATCGGGCGATCAGCAGTGGGAGCGCAGAGTCTGCATTTGTGATATTTCCTGCTGCGTCTCTCTCAAGCGGGAGTATTCCGATGGAAGACAATTTATATGCAACGAGTCCAGCCACCACTACAATAAAGGGTAATGCCATCTTAAAAAATGATGCAATGATTGGTGTAAGTCTCGCAGTCTGCAGATTCTTTGCGGTAAATGCCCTCTGTACAATAAGAAAGTCGGTGGTCCAGTATCCAAATGAGAGGACAAATCCAAGCCCGATAGCGATTCCATACCAGGTCACTCCCATTGGATTATTTCCCGGATCTCCAGCGGTAGCCCACAGAGAGGTCATTCGCTCTGGAAGTCCTTCAAAGAGCCCACCGAAACCACCTACATCAATTATCCCAAGGATAGATACCAGAAAGAGCCCAAACCATATTAGAAAGAACTGCAGTGTCTCTGTAAGTATTGCGGAGAGCAATCCACCAAGTGCGATATATGATGCCACGGCCGCAGCAGAGACCCACATACATAGATCCCAGTTCCATCCAAGTATCGTGTGAAATACGAGAGCCATAAGGTATAGATTTATTCCAGACATCAAGACTGTCATTATCGCAAAGGAGATTGCATTCAAAAGCCTCGTCCTCTCGTCAAATCTTAAAAGCAGATAACCGGGGATAGAGTGTATTCTGGAGGAGTAATAAAACGGCATCATATAAAGCCCCAGAAATATCATCGCTGGAATGGCACCTATCCAGTAAAAATGGGAGACAAACATCCCATATTTTACAGTTCCACCGGTCCACCCCAGAATCTCCAGTGCCCCGAGATTTGCTGAGACGAAGGCAATTGCACAGACCCATAACGAGTTCTTCCTCCCCGCAAGGAAGAAGTCCTCCTTTGTATCTGCAAATCTCTTAAGATACCATCCGAGACCGATGACGAAGCCGAAATAGAGGATGATTATTATCCAGTCCAGAACTCCAAGATGAATCACTGCCATAAAATACTCCTTTCCACGATAATTAATATCTGTAATTTATATGAATCTCTCCAAGATATTGAGTCTCTGTCTGGTTTATATCATACATATTAATATAAGAGGATGCCGCCTTCCCCGGAAACAGCATACCAAATACCCCTGTGATATCCCACCCTTTTGAGAACTCAACACCGAGTATAAGATCAGTCTCAAGACCTACAAATGAGCCACCATTCGCATTTCCGGAATTTGTTACAAATGCAGTGCCTACAACGAAGGCTGGCTTTAAGATACCAGCCTCTGTATACTCCGCCTTTATATCAAAGAGCATCAGCCCCGGGCGCATCACATAAAATGGACCATCAGATACCGAGAGCCTCTCATCAACATTATTGTATTGGTCTCTAAACTCATCCTCTGAGAGAAGGATTGTACTGGACCTGTTCTTGCCGGAGTAGTAGAATCCACCGTTGAATTTATTGTTGATGTATCTATCATCTGCAGAGAGGTATAATCCGTTTAAGGTTAGAGAGAATGCCTTTAACCTCTCAATAAGATTCAGATTTAGTCCAAATGAGAGCTCCCTTACATCTTCACCGCCTATTGCGGCATTCTGCATTGCGCCAAACTGAAGTATTACATCAAATATCAGTTTAAGTGATTCATAAAAATACATATATGAGAGGAGTGGAGAGTGAATCAGGTTTGACCTGTTTATCACAGAATCATCGTAGTATGAATACCAGCCCAATGTAAGGGCATCTCTCCCCGTTATACCAAAGCTACTTGAGAGGGCAAAGAGCCATCTATCATTTGCAAAGTTATTGGTACGGGCTGTGAGCCCTTCATAATTTGAATCGGGGAGCTGTGCAATCAGAAGATAATTTTTGGTCATAGAGATATCAAATCCGAGTTGAAATGCACCTATCCAGTGATTGATAAAGAGGCCGGTTGGGTCAATTATTCGCATATATCCCGACCTGATGCGCACTGAATTCTCTAAAAATTCTGCACTCCCATAAATCTCCCTGTGCCTCAGGACGAATATGTCATCTGATACAGGGTCAATAATGTCCGGGTTGTTCTTGCTCCAGATATTTGAGCCGAGTTCAGCCTCATAAAAGATATAGACATCATTTGTAATATTTAATGTCAGACGCGAATTGAGATAGGTGGCAAAGAGGCCTTCAGAATCACCCTGTGGTTGATACAACCTTGTAGAGTTGTCAAAGTCAGAATCGTTCTTGTAATAAAAGAAGTTGTCCAGATTCATATCCAGATTTAATGCCCTTGATATCTGCTCTGAACTCACGCTCGCAGAAACCAGAGAGAAAAAAAATAATATAATTATCTGCTTCATACTAATCTCCTTATCTTGCAATTACTTTATAATTATCACCTTCCACAATGATGTGGTATCTATACCCATCCGGGTCAAATCCCTTAATGGGTGGTCTGATGATAACTGAGTGTACCCATTCTGGTTCATCTCTGAAAGGATAATAATAAATCCTGTTCTCCTCCCTTGAATAGTAGATACTTCCATCCGAAATGTAGACATAAAACTCATATCTAAAACTCTTACTCCCATCCTCGCAGGGTCTGCATTCATCTGTATGTGTAAAACAGATTACATCCCCGCACAACTTATATTGTTCAGGCGGAACGAAGATCTCTGTGGGTGCATCGGTCTCTTTTGATTTGAATCTCAACAAGAATTCGTGTCGCATATCACAAACCCCCTTATCCGGGTCAAAGTAATGATAGCTTGAATAAAAATGAGTCTCAACTGGCTTTCCACTTATTGCAATCGCTGTTGGCCTTGAGAATGCCGATTCCCCTCTGAGTCTCTGCTCGGGGTCAAGGACCGAGAAATCCTCTTTATTCCATCTATCTCCATATCTATAATCATTATCTGCGGTAAAGCACCATTGAATCTTACCCAGAAAGAGATTTTCAAATGCCTCATAATAGTTGTCCAGAATCTCTGTAGATATTCTATACTTTGATTCTCTTGATACATCAATGCCACCAAAATTAAAATATGTGCCAAACTCCCCAAAGACCACCGGTACATTGTCAAGAGAACGTTTAGCAATATCCACCTTCTTCTTTAATTCCGGTGTATAATCTTTGTATCTCACCTCTGATAACTTTAAATCTCTCGGATTTACATTTATACCCGGGAAAGGATAAATATCGGGGTACCAGTGTGGAGTAAAGACCACCTGACTTATTCCCTCTGGTTTTAACATCTCCAGAGCGTACTGTCCTCCTATCCCAGCCGAACCCAATAGTGAATCTATGGATACTGACTCCTCCACCCAGATAATTGCATCCGGATCCACCTCTAAAATCCCCTTCCCGATCTTTTCATAGAGGGGTTGTAGATAATTCCTGCCAAATCCTACATTAAGAGAGATTGCAGATAACATATCCATATCAGCGAGCCCCCACTCAGCAATTATCTTATCTCTTTCATCTCTAATATTATTGCACTCATTTTTATGCTCTTCATCTGGCTTATCACAGTACTCCGGAAGTTCGGGGAGATTAGGTATTATTCTGAGTTTAGTAAGAATATTTGAAATCTGTTTTGCCTTTGTAGGACCAAGTAAGTCTGAGAGCATCTTATTCAACCCATTGTCAAGCCCCAGCTCTACATATGCCCCGAGTGCGGGGAGAACCAGATATGCCCCGACTGGCTCATTCAAGAGGTCATAACCGATTATATTCCTGTGGTTCCTTCCCTTCTCTGCGACCTTCTTCCAGACATTTACAAGGGAATCCTGTAGATAGTCTTTGATATTATATTCCAGCCCATTATAAATTACCTTCATCTTTGGGAAGACCCTGTCTCCGGCAAAGAGAGCGGCATATGCCCTCTGTATATCCAGTGATAGTGCTATATTTAATCCCCAGTTGCTCCAGGGAAGTAAATCGGAACTTTCCTTTACAGATTGAGGGGTAAAACCACACTGATTGGAATATGCAATAGAATTTAATAATTTTGTAATCTCCTCATCCGAGAGTCCACCACCACCACCATCTCCTAAAAGTCCTGCCAGATCCCCTGCGACATCTGGAATAAATTTTAAAGACTTAAATGTCCCCCAGCTCTTACCTCCGATATAAGGGGCCTTCTCCGGCAGCACCGCCTTTACTGCCCAGAGTGGAGCACCATCTCCAGTTACAATATCAGAGAATGGATTCATCTCACACGGATTCGTGGCTTTACTGAAGTCCCGCGGGAAGAGAGAGCCAATCATCCCCATCAGTTCCCCCTTTTCCCCTATAATCGGAACCTCATTGTATTTTACAAAGAGATGTCTTGAGAAGCCGTTCTCATGCATATTTATCAGGACATATATTCCATGCTCCTCTGCCTTTGCAATGATCTTATCAAAGTAATCAAGAAACTCTTCATCATATACGCCCTTCTCATTCGGTTCAACTGCCTCCCACATAAAGAGCAACCTTATAGTATTAAACCCAGCGTCTTTAATAATCCTGAAATACCTATCTGCCTCTTCAAGAGGAAAGGGCCTTCCAATATAAGTGTATGTCCCATCCTCTCTCTTTATAGGGACCTTGGTGCTACCTCCCAGATTCACTCCAGTAAAATTCAGATATCTCCCGTATCCATCCCTGATATATGTAAGGTCAACATAAGGTCGGGTCATTGAAGGCGGCTTAAATTCCGGTCTCTCTTCAATGCAACTACACATTAGAATCAATAAACCAAAAGTTGTAAATAAAGAATTATATTTCATCTGAATCCTCCGGTATTGTTAAAATTATTCTATAGAACCTAATATTTGAAGGTGGTGGTATCATTTACAAATTGCTCAAAGGAACATTTAATCCCTGATTGTTTAAATTTATATCCTATTTATTTGTTATTAATCAATAAAAAAAATACTCATTCTCAATTAAAGCCCTTTGCTGTCATTCGCTTTCTTCCAACTTAAATATTACACATTTCCAACAGGTTTATGAGAATTTACCTTATACCTATCTTTCATATAAGTCTGATAATTTAGTAATGATTCGGATGTCTGGACAAGATACAAATTTACAAATAATGGTTATTACAGGGGATGCTTTTAACAAGGATATAAATATTATTCACAATATTCACGATAAAATGAGAGATAAACCAATTGAAATTATAAAAAAACAAGACCGTTCCTTCTCCTTGACGAGCCACAAAAGATTATTATTGAACTACAAATGGAAGAACAGTTTGAGATCCAGAGTGCTAAAAATAGGTTTGAATTAATGGAAGAATTAAAATTTATAGCGCCTGTAAAGGATTGTGATAGTTTTGAAAAGGAGTGGTGAATTGACTGATATATCTTCCTCCCTGAATTAGATTCTCCATATTTGTAGGGGTGAACATCCGTTAGAAGTTGGGATTTAATTCAATTCTTTAAGTGTGTAATGCCCTTTTGAGAATTCGGTTTCATCTTTGTATAGCAGTTCTTTTGCCCCCTTTACCATAAGATAGAGTCTATTAAAAATGTTAACTTCGCTCGTGCAGGAATCAAAATCCAGAAACAATAGATTGAGCTCGGGGTAATATCTCTTTAATACCTTCTCCACCCCTTTTGAGACAATATGATTGGCAATACATCCAAATGGCTGAAGGCTAACCACATTCCTGATTCCGCTCTCTGCATACGAGCATACCTCTGCCGGAATCAACCACCCCTCTCCAAACTGATTTACAAGATCAACTATCTTCTGAGCCTTATATGCCTTTGTAAATATGTCGTGAGATGGTGAATAAAATTTATATGCAGAAATAATCTTTTCAACCCTATTTATATATTCTGAGGCAACTACCTCAAGCACTGCTGCAAAGAGGTGTTTGACAGATGCCCTCTCCATAAAGGATTTTGTATTTACCTTAACATTTACGAAGAACTGCATGAAGAAGTCTGCTATCTGCGGGGCAATCACCTCTATCCCCTGCTCTACAAGCCATTCACAAATATTATTATTGCTGAAGTCGTTATATTTTAAGAATATCTCTCCTACAATTCCAATTTTTGGTACATCCTCGGATATAACCTTAATTCTGTTAAAAGAATCCACAGCGTTATTTAAGAGTGCCATCATCCCATCGTAGTTTGACCTCTCTACATACATCCTGGCTGCATCAATAAATCTATTCAGAACCGTGCGGGATTCACCTCTGTTCTTCTCCCTTGCAACGGAGGCATAATACATCCTTGCAAGGGCATCCGCATAAAGCCCACTAATAAATGCAATCTTGATGAGCCTCTTCCATTCTATATAAAATCCGGGCTGATCATTATTTACATCGCCATCAAAACCAATAGATACTACCGGCACATCCTTAAAACCAGCCGCAATGACTGCCTTTTTCAGAAGTGGGACATAATTTGATGCCCTGCACTGCCCTCCAGTCTGTGTGAGAGCAACCGCTATCTTATCTCTCTCATACCTCCCCTCTGAAAGTGCCTTTATAATGTCCCCTATAACTATAGTCGCTGGATAACAGACCTCGTTATTCACATATTTGAGGCCATACTCTACAGATTTATAATCTGGCGGTGGCAGGACCTCCACATCTATTCCGGCATTTTTGAAGACCCACGGAATAAATGGTGAATATATATCTGAGAAGTGCGGTACTATAATCTTTCTATATCTATCCCGTCTGGTATATCTCTTTGAACTCACAAACTCCCTCTTTCTGGGCACTTTTGTGTTTTTCAATGTCTCTTTAAGAGATAGGAGCCTCAACTTTATTGCCCCAGGGTTGGAAAACTCATCTACTCTGATAAGCAGATAGTAATGGCCACCTCTATTTACAATCTCTCTGGCTTCATCTACAATAAATGAGTCGGGTCCGCAACCAAATGAATTTATCTGTACAAGACTGGTCTTCATTGATTGGGCATTTACCCATCGGGCTGCCTTTATTATCCTGTTTATAAATGCCCATTGTGGAATTGCAAATATCTCTTCAAAACTTAATTCCTCTCTCTCAAGGGCATCCTCTGTAATTGAATCTATCCCTATATCAGAGACTATCTTTGCCACTCCCTGATTTATCAGAGGGTCAATATGATACGGTCTCTGGGCAAAGACAAATAACGGCTTATTATTCTCCCGGCAGTCTCTGATAATCTCCTCAGCCTTCTTTATTACCTGCGTCCTGTATTCAAGGTATGATATCTGCGCTGCATCAAATGCCCTGTTGAATGTCTCATAATCTATACCGAGTGTACTCAGATAACTGAAACAGGAGGATTTGAGCAAAAATTCATCCTTGAAATTAATCGGAGGGGAATCAAAAGGTATCTGATATTTATTATATGGGTCTATTGAACTTCTCAACACATCCGCATACGAGGCAACTATAGGACAGTTGTAGGTATTGATTGCCCCATCAATATTATTTCGCTCATAAATAATTATAGGATAAAATATCCTATCCACCCGCTTTTCAATAAGATTCATTATATGCCCGTGGGCGAGTTTTGCCGGGAAGCAGATATTATCTGCCATCACAGTTCCAAGACCTTTGGCATATATAGCATCGGTAGAGACATCAGAGAGGACCACCTCAAATCCACACTGTTCAAACAACTCTCTAAAGAATGGGAAATTCTCATACATACTCAATATGCGAGGTATCCCTATCTTTTTATCAAAATTTCTATTGTTACTCTCTCTCTCAAAGAGCAGTTTATTCTTATATTCTACAAAATTAAACCCTTTTGTCTCAGACTCCGCCCTGTTTGAATATATCCTCTCACATCTATTCCCATTGTAGTATTTATTCCCATTTTCAAAGGTATACCTTGTAATCTCACATCTGTTTTCACAGGCGGCACAACGAATATTATCAATCCTGTAATTGATTGTAGCGATATCCTTAAAATCAAATCCACTTCTCTTCCCTGTGCTCTCAGATAATTCCTTTGCATAGAGTGCCGCTCCAAATGCCCCCATAAGTTCCGGCACATCCGAGATATATACCTTCTTTCCGATCTCCTTCTCAAATGCCCTTAAAATTGCAAGATTCTTAAATGTACCGCCCTGAACCACAATATTCTCTCCGAGCTCACTCACATCTTTCAGTCTCAGCATCTTATAAAGACAATTCTTGATAACTGAATATGCAAGACCGGCGGTAATATCCGATATAGTAGCCCCTTCCTTTAATGCCTGTTTTATCTTTGAGCCCATAAAGACTGTACATCTCGTCCCGAGGTCACAGGGGGCATCCGATCTTGCACATATCTTTGCAAAGTCCTTTATATCTATAGAGAGTGAATCCGAGAAAGAACTCAAAAATGAACCACAGCCAGAGGAACAGGCTTCATTGATGATTAGATTATTCAAAAATCCGTCTACAATAAACATAGCCTTCATATCCTGACCGCCTATGTCCAGAATAAAACTTACATCTGGATTGAGCATTGAGGCACCCTTAAAATGCGCCATAGTCTCCACAATCCCGCTATCAATACCAAACGCCTTCCTGATGAGTTCCTCTCCATATCCGGTCACTGCACTAAAAAGTATCTTCGGCTCCTCTTTAATCTTACTCCTGATATCTATCAATACATAATCCAGCCCATTTCTGACTGTCTGAATGGGGTTGCCATTATTTCTGACATAATAATATGATACGATCTTCCCTGTTCTATCTATCAATACCACCTTTGTTGTGGTAGAGCCAGAATCTATCCCGAGGTATACCCCATCTCTTGCATTCTCATAATCCAAAGCCATAAGAGATACAACATTAAGATTTTCAGAATATAAACTGAGTTCCTCTTCCTGAGAGAAGAGAGGTTCAAGCCTTCTACCAATATTGTAATTGTAAGTAGAGGCGCCCCTTATATTCTCAATCAAGTCAAGAAGACTTATATCAATTGAGTCAGAATCAATGAGAGCAGCACCCTGAGCCACAACAAGTTCCGGGTGCACCGGAAGGATAATCTCTTTATCTTTTAATTTAAGAACCCTTTTGAAGGCATCTCTTAATGCGCTCAAAAATGAGAGTGGGCCACCAGAAAATAATATTATCGGCTCTATATCACAACCTCTTGCAAGGGCATTTACTGTCTGAATGGCAACTGCCTGAAAGATAGATGCACATATATCCTCAATATCATATCGTCGGCTCACCATATTCTGGATATCTGTCCTGGCGAACACCCCACACCTTGAGGAGATAGGATAGAGCCTTTTGTATTTCAGGGCAAATTCATTCATCTCCTGGTGTGATATATTCAGAATCCTGCTCATCTGGTCAATAAATGCCCCTGTCCCACCTGCACAATTTCCATTCATCCTGATATCAGGTTGACTCCTATTAAACAGGATCAGTTTTGAATCCTCTCCTCCTATATCAATCAATGTCCTGACATCCTTATAGAGCCTGTTTACTGTCTCACAGGACGCCACAACCTCCTGAACAAATGGAATCTGAAATCTCTCACTTATACCCATACCAGCAGTGCCAGTTACCCTCACAGATACATCTCTATCACCAACCTGATTATAAAGTGACATCAATATATCGCTTAATGTCCTTAAGATTTCAGTATTATGTCTTCTATAATCAGAGAATATAATTCTCCCCCCTTTATCAAGGACCACTACCTTCGCAGTAGTAGAACCCAGGTCCAGACCGACATATAATCTATTTTTGTCCATCTCGTTTTCCTCAATAAAAATACCTATTCATTACCTTCCTCAATAAAAATATTGAATAACAAAGTTCCTTAACAATTACAGAGTATTTTTAGATTGTCAAGGGGAAGAAATCCAGATATCTCTTAAAGTACTTAATTGCCTTACAGGAAAATATGGAGTGGAAAGGAAAATTTTTAGGGGTAATTTTCTCTATGAATGCCATCAAATATACACACTCCGGAATTGCACGGACACTCTTATCAATGACTCCTATTACAATCATCCCTTTCTCCGTTCTGGTCTGTAAGGAGAAGATTGGCGTCCGGTCAATAATTGGAACTCTTATAGCACTACAGGGAGTAGTTGTATTAATCCAGTTCAAATAGCCCTTGTATTTTTGTAAAAATTATATTATACATTCTCTACAACAGATATTAATCCGAGGTGATTCTTGATGGATAGATCTTTTTTGCAATCAGGTGCCCTTGACTTCATTATTAATAGTATACCTGCACAGATATATTACAAAGATAAGGATTTGAAATATAGGTGGGTAAATAAGAGATTTTTGCAG
>JBMFOP010000029.1:0-32380 GCA_049969675.1 Myxococcota bacterium
CTATCCCGTTCATACAGACCTCAACCGGCTCTGGACCACACCACCCACACGCATTCACCACACCCTTATCCACCTTCCCGTCGCAATCCCCATCTATAGGCAATCCCCCTGCCGGCACCCCAACACAACTGTCCTTATCGGGTAGAACCTGCCCCTTACAATCTCCCCATACCCCTTTCCCACTCCCATCATCTATACATCCCTGAAAACCGCTCTTACAAATCCCAACACCTCTGGTCTCTGGTGGACCTCCATAGCACTCCCTCACAGAGCCAATAGAACAGGGGCAGTTCTCATCTATCACACCGTCGCAGTTGTCATCTGCATTATTCCCACAGATCTCAGATGATTTTGGTAGAATCTCACCCTCACAACCACCCCATACTCCATTGATACAATATTCTATCCCTGCCCTACATATACCAATATTCTTTGTCCTCGCTGGGCCATTATAGCACTCTCTACTATCTCCGTGTCTGCATCCACCTGTATCAGTTGAGATTACATCCAGCAGGGAGATTACATCGCTTTCACCTGAGGCATCTTTAGTATTGTCTGTCGCAGTTGAAGTACAGGATGTATTAAAAATTAGAAGGATTACATAAGATATTATTACAACATATAGTCGCATTCCATACCTCCTTATTCGTAGTATATTATACTTCCTCACAATATAAATATCAACCATAAAAAATTAAAGTATTTTATTTGAGATTCAATTTAAAATTTTTTAAGGTAATATCCGACCAGAATAAATTTTTTGGTGAAAGACCTTACGAGGCGTCGCTTCGCCCCGCCATGTCAGTAACCTTTTGTTTATAGTCCATAGTCCACTTGTTTATAGTCCATAGTCCACGGTCCATAATTTATTGTTCAGCGATTGTAATCATAACATACAGGTTGTATTTTTTATGGCATTCCTCTCGGGTTAAAATTAAAGGAGGGTTTTGGTGATGGATAAGAGAAAATTTTTATTTATCTTAATAATCTCTCTGATTCTGACGATGGATTAACAATTTTTTATGAAAGGAGAAGGAGAACTGTTGACAAAGAGAGAGGGGATGACAGATATTTGACAGTTCAGAGTTGACAGTCCACATAACACAAATAAAAAAATAGGATGTGTGGAAAAAGAGAGGTGAAAGATAAACTCCTTTTATTGCTCAATCCTTTTACACCTGAAAAGAATATATTTTTCGCCATAAGATATATATGAACATTTGTTTCTTAAAAAATTTAAAAGCTCGGAATTTTCATAATTTATATCGTAGAAGAAATAAAAATCGGGGTATTTAACAGATCTCAACTTGTTTATTGATTCCATCTTCCAATCTCTTGAGAGTTGCATCGCCATTGTCAGAGCTGTAATCCTCCTGCCACTCCTCTCTTCATAACATATTAAAAGGTTTCCTTCATCTATCTTACACCCTTTCTTTATCAGAGTCTCATAAGGTCTTTCAAAAAAATAATATCCAAGTATGCTCTTATTATTATCTACATCAATTACAATATCCTTTATACCTTCTTCCTTAATTTTCTCTATAATCAGAGCCGGATTTGTCCTTAGATGATAGCCTTGAACATAAGTGGATTCAAATCTTGCATTTAGTGAGTTAAAAAAGAGATATGACACAAAAATTAGAAATAATATATTATACCCTTTTGCTACCAATGTTTTATTCTCTGTCCAATTTATATCCGTTACCAGAAGGATAAATGATATCGGCAGAAAGATTATATAGTAGGTCTTCATTCTGAAGTATTGAAAAAATAAGATAAAACAGAGGTTGGTTACAAACAGCAATAAGAATAATAGATCAGACTTATCCCTTTTTAAATTCATATACAAAACAGGGATAGAAAATGCGAACAGAATAAGAGTATATTCTTGAACAAAGAGGTCAGATAGAACCCTGTTTATAAAATTCGGGACGGATTCGCTACCCCATATAATCTGCGGAAATCGCCCCGCAATGGACTTTGCATAGAACTCATCTTTTAATGAAAATAATATTTTGACAAGGTATGGTGAGACCATAAAAAGGGATAAAATGAGAAATTTCGCAAATTGTTTGATTTTACCATTTATAATGAGATATAAAAGTATCCCTGCAAAATTGATATATGCTGCATAAGAGGAGAGGCAGGAGAATCCCAAAAATAAGGCAAATAGTAATTTATCCACCAATTTATCTGCTAGCATCGCCTTTCTTAAAAAGTAGATTGATATTAGGGACATCAATACAAATAGACTTATATCGGTAATCTCTCTTGACCTGTAAATATATTCTGGGTGAATGGCAAGGAGAATCATTGCAATGAGCGAATTTAACCTATTCTTCTCTTTAATAATTAAACCTATTATTAATACAGATAATACAGAGAGGGCGGCACTAAATATTCTTGCGGCATATTCTGGATGTGTTGAGAATAATAGGAGTGGTTTTAAGAGTGCAAAATATAGACCCGGATGACGCGGATCACGGGATATAAATAGATTGTATAGGACACTATCATATGAAAAGAGTAACCTTAGAGCATTCCCATCATCATAGACAGAGTGATATATGTTTTTGAATCTCAGAAATGCAGAAAACATGATAATTAATAGAGCAATGCCCCAATAAATCCAGAGATTCATATCGGAAAAACTGTTGAGATACCTATTTATTATATCTGAGGGAATTTTTAAATAAGAGAGAATGAATAGTAACAGAATCACCATAAAATACAGATAGATGATGACCGATAGCCTTCTACCTATAGAAGAGGGATTGGGTTCATATACTTCAGTAAATACTTCACCGGTATCGTTCTTTATTATCTGATTGATTAAAGGTGTGATATCAAAATAATCTGGTAATCTCTCTGTATATATTGCAAAGTTCTTTGATACCAGATTTGAATCTCTAAAGGAGTATCTCCCTTTTAAGATTATATAAAAACAGTCATCGGAGCAGTACTCATATTTTACATTGTTCTGACTGATGTTGATGTTTTTTAATGTGAAACTATTATATTCTTTATCATATGGTTTTACAAGATTGAGAAAGTAATCTTCCATACCGGATGGGATTGCGTAAGTGGCGTATAGATTTATTGAAGCCAGCGATATACAAACTAATAGAACTATCTTATTCATCTTCTCTTCTTAATTCTGAGAAAAATGTCTTAATCAGATTGACTGACTCATCTCTTAATACACCACCCATCACCTCAATTCTGTGATTTAGATGGGGATCAGAGGCGAGGTTGAAGACTGAACCACAGGCTCCGTACTTTGGGTCATCGGCGGCGAATACAATTCTTGAAATTCTTATATTTACAAGAGCAGCAGCACACATCGGGCAGGGTTCAAGGGTTGTATATAAAGTACACCCTATAAGGTACATCCCTGAAAAATTTTTGTAGGCATTTAGAATTGCTATAATCTCAGAGTGCAAAATAGGGAGTTTTGCGCTCTCCTTTAGATTATATCCTCTGCCAATTATCTCACCATTCCTGTCCACTATTACGCTCCCGACCGGTACCTCTTTTTCAAGATATGCCTTCTGCGCCATAAGAAGCGCCTCTTTCATAAACAGGATATCATCATTTCCCATCTGATTCCCCGCTAAATATTTCTTTACATCCCTTCTTTATAGGGGCTGGCGGATTTAAGAGGAGCTCTTTTAATTTATCATTCATGCCAGATCTCTTATAATACTCCATCTTCATTATAAAGAAATTGCATTCATAAGGATACAACTTGATTGCATAATCCAGAATTCCTATTGCATCCGCATTATTTTTAGTGAGTAGAAAACCAATATAGCTCTTCAAAAATGTGATACTCTGTCTATTTAGCCCCTTGATTTTTAATCTATCTGAAATCTCCTTTATACTGCTTTCACATCTATAATAATCATTTTTAATACATCTTTCTGCACTATTTCTGAGATTTATCACATCATAGAGCGAAAATATTATGATTAAAATCAGGAAGCCTGTTATTATCCTCTGAGGTCTTAAAATACCCTGAGGGTTTAGATGACTCATCTCTTCAAGCAGGGATTGATTAAAATAAATGAGGAAGAAGAGTAATAGCAGGTAGAGAGATTTTAATAATACAGATGAATATTCAATCTTTGTCTGATATTCATCTTTTATGGGTGCAAAGTAGATGAATGAAATTATTATAGTCAAAAATATTACTGAAAGGATGGCAAAATATATCTTCTCCCCTATCAGCAATCTTAAATCCTTTCCTGTAAAAATAGATATTATCGCTGAAACTACTAATAAAAAGAAAATTATCCAGTGAGTCAATGTTAGCCGGGAAAAATTTAGTGATAGAGCGATAGGAATAAAGAGAATCAGTATCTGTATGTAAAAAGATATGTCTTTGAAATATTTTAATATCTTTATTTGATACGGCAAAATATTAAGAAGGAGCAGTAAAGAGGCAAAGAATATTATTGTCTTGATATTGAGATACGGATAGAAAAGTAAGACCAGAGAGATTGGAATGACATTTAATAACTGTAATATGGGATTCAACTGATTTTCTCTTTTATTTTGTGGTAATTCCATACCTGATTTCTGCCGTTCTTCTTGGAGTAATACAGGGCCTGATCCGCACAACCTATGAGCCCCTTCTTCTCTTTTGCATCAAGAAAGAATGTAGCAATACCCATTGAGATAGTAATCCCGAAGCTCTTCTCTAAACCATCAAAAGAGAGTTTCTCAACCTCCTTTCTAATCCTCTCTGAAAAGGTATATGCACCAACCTCATCTGTTCCCTCCATAATAATAGCAAACTCCTCACCGCCATAACGCGCCACGATATCTGTCTCTCTTGCCATCTTCTTTAAAAGGGCTGATAATCCTTTGAGAACCTTATCACCGGTTGGATGCCCATAAGTATCGTTAATCTTTTTGAAGAAGTCAATATCGGTTAGTGCCAGAGAGAAAGGGAGCTGGCTTCTGTTTGCACGCGCAATTACTTCGTCCAGCTTCTCCTGAAATACCCTGTGATTGTAGAGTCCGGTTAGACCATCCGTGGTTGCAAGGTCATTGATCTTCTTCACTATGATTCCGTTTTCAATGCTTATGGCAAGGATGTTTGATATGGTCTCAAGCATATAGGTCTCTTCCTCATTCAACATTACCCCATCTCTGGTGCATACCGCAAATGTCCCAATTAATGCCTCACCACGGGTAATTAGCGGGAATACCTTAATTGAGGAGATATCATCAATCCTGTACTGCTCACCATAGATTGAGCTGATATCTCCCTTAAAATCCCGAGTAGGGAACCTGACTCTGTGCTCTGCGACCAACTTTATTACCGGTGAATTATCCTTTACCATCTTCCCTTCATATTTTTTAATATTTTCGTTCTTTGAATGGATAAATGCAAATCTCTGTCTATTTGAGGATTCTTCAACAGGTAGTGTAATAATTATATCACTTACTGAGGGGGAGACCACCTGTGCAGAATGAATGGCTGCCTCCATAACCTGTTCCAGGGTAAGGGCATCATTGAACTTTCTGCTCGCCTCAAAGAACTTTGCCTTCTGCTCTCTCTCTATAGCTATATTATGTAGCAATCTCTGTGTCTGGACATATGAGCCAATAAAGTCGGCGAGCATAGCAAATATTCTCCTGTGTCCTTCCTCAAAACCCTGTTCCATCCTGTCTGCAATCAGTATTCCACGAGATAGATTTATATCTCTTATATGTTCAAAGACATTTACTCCTATAAAGGATTTTATCTTCATCGCCTTTTTGTAATATACCTGACCGCGAATTGACCTATCCTCTGAATTTACAATAATTGGCTCATCGCTATTTATTATTGCCGAGAAGAGCCCTGCATCCTTCTCAATCTTCTCTTCACATAAATTCTCTGAATTATCCGAGACCGCATAGACAGGTTTGAGCCTCTTCTTTGGCCCGTCATATAAAAATAATGCGATTGTGTGTAGAGATAGCAAATTCTTGATGATATTAAATTCAAGTCTTAATGAGTCCTCAATTGAGAGGACAGTTGCCTGTAAAAATGCATCTCTATCAATCTCTTTCTCACTCTGTGAACCTACCAGCCTGTAATCCTTTATCTTCTCTCTATATTCATAGACCTCTCTATTTATCCGACTCTTTAATATCACCCTGTTTCTCAAACGCTCAAAGTAACTCAACAAAAAGTAGAGCAGAGCAAATAGTAGAATAAATATGATATGACTCAGGAGTCCGGTGAGTGAATATCTGCTGGAGAAAAGATATATTAGTATGTCCTGAATAAAGATTACTATTATTGCAAATACTCCTATTTTTGCCGGCATAAAAAAGAGTACGAAAGTCACAAAGAGATATAAGAGCGGCTCCAGATTAAATACTTCGAGACTGATAGATGTTATAAGAAAGTAGAGTATATTTATCAATATAAGCACAAATTCAAAATCGTTTTTTTGTGTGGGAGGGTTTAGAGATGGATAGAACACCGGTAATATCCTGCGAAAAAAGACAATCAGGAATAAAAAGATAAGAGTAATAAGTCCCGCCGCAAAGTATCCATCACCTCTATGAAAAGCAAAGAAATCAATTGCAATGAGATAAATAAAGAAAGAAGATGAGACAAAAATATATATCTGCAAAAATATCTTCTGTATTAATTTGAAGAGTTTTATATATCCGGTCATAAATTACTGTTTGACCTTAAATACAATATCCCCCTCCTTTATCATATTTCTCTCCCTTGCAACCTTCTCAATATATTTATCATCGTTTTTTAAGAGTTCTATCTGTAGCCTGAGCATCTGATTCTCCTCTTTGAGTTTCCTGTTTTCGGTGAGCAATAAGTTGTATTCACTTTTGAGCCTATTAAGCCTCTCAAGGCCATTATCAGAGTTATAGAGTGAATTTGCAAGTATTAAAATTGCAGCGATAATAGATATACCAATAAGAAAATACCATATCTTCATAGATTGAATAATATATCAACTTTATTTACTAAACAAGTGAGAAAAGCAGAAAAAGATTTAATCAGAATCCCTCATCTTTCAAAAATCCTGCAAGACCTTTATAAAATTCTATATGATTAAAATTCTCATTCGTCACACCTGCTACCTGACCAACCTCATCAAAATGGTCTGCGGGGAGGATGCCGAGAAATTCTCCCCATTTTGCCCCATCTGTTGGAACTATTCCATCATTATCTCCTACCTGTGAATGTAATATCTCGTATGTAAGTGAAATCTCTACATCAACTGTATCTCCGCAGTTCTCCCACGCTCGACAGGTCTTTCCTGCATAACTGAAGTATCTTACCCTGCTATCATTGGGATATCTCTTATTGAATGTCCCCTGCACATATTCCTCAGAGAGTGAATGGAGAGAAGCCATTGCATCTGCCTTTGACTGTGAATCAAGAGCGGCCCCCATAATCAGGAGCATCGCATCAAGGGCAGACCTTCCAGCCCCCGTTGGGTCAGAAAGGATGAAATCGGCAAGAGGAGTCCCCTGATGAGGTGTTGCAACTGTAAAATGTTAATTAATGATTCTAAAATCAGGAGAGAAGTGATTTATAAATCTTATAAAGTCTCTTTGCGTGCTCTGATATATCCATCACGACTGAATTGTCCACTTCTTTGATTCTGATATTATTATTTTGAATTTTCTCAATCAGTCTGAATAAAGAGTAAAGATTATATGGGTCAAATGTAAAACCGTTCTTACCTTCAATTATCAGTTCAGCATTTCCACCGATATTTGAAGCAATAACAGGGGTATTGTAAATTAGTGCCTCATGAATCACAAGTGGTGAATTCTCCTCCCAGATAGAGGGAACAAGCAGATAATCAATCTCGTTGAATATATCTCTTTTATTTTTCGGCTCAAACTGGCCTCTGTATTCAATGAATTTATTATCTTTTATTCTCTTTGAGAGCATAATGTCATTTTTATCATTCCCCCAGACGACTATCTTTATTGAGCCCTTAAATCTATTTGCAAGTTCAAGGAGTAGATGTGCACCTTTATGTCTGCTGATTGTCCCGATAAAGCCGATTGTCTGGACGCCGCCATCTCCCTTCTTATCTGGTAAGGGCCCATCAATTTCAAATCCGTAATCCAGATGAACTATTGCGGGATGATTGGTATATCTCTCATATATCTCTTTGTAATATGCTGAAGGGGAGATTATAATCTTCATACCTCCCAAGAATGAGAGCATTGCCTGTTCTCTCACGATGATATCATTTGCAGTGGGAATCCTTCTGAGTATCCTCATACCTTTTATTAGATATGAGAGTTCGGGGAGATCCTTTGCTATCTTTTGCACCAAAGGGATTCTTCTACCCTGATTGTAGAGCCTTTTATCTATTTCTGATATATTAATCTTTGATATCTTAAAGCAGAGTGCACACTTTAAAGGAAATTTGTTCTTGCATCTATATCTTCCAAGAAATAGTCTCTGACCAAGATCCGGACAGAGATAGTAAAAGTCGTGAAGGGTGAGTATTGAAGGGATGTCTTTTCTGTTGAGGATATCTATGTATCCAACCGAATGAAACATTATGTGCTGAAAGTGCACGACATCTGGACTGAACTCTTTTATTATCTCTTCAAATAATTCGTCCTGCCTCCGACTTAAGTACGTCTCCGAAAAATCTCTATATACAGAGTCGTGATAAAATGAAATTATATCCAACCCATCATATTGATACCGGTGCTTTTTGAATCGCTCTTTTGATGGGTCAAAGATTGCAGAGTAGATCAGGACCTCATCTTTATGGCTTAGATATTTTGCAAGTGTATATGTGTAGTTTTCTACACCCGTTGAAGAGTATGGGAGGAAGGAGTGATTGACAAATAGAATCTTCATCAGAACAATCTTTTTGAATCAAGCAGGATTGTGACAGGTCCATCATTGATTAGAGATATCCTCATCATCTCCCTAAATCTTCCTGTCTCCACCCTTAAGTTACTCTCTCTAAATCTTTTTATGACCTTTTCGTAAAGTACCTCTGCCTCTTGAGGTGGCATTGCAGAATCAAAGGATGGCCTCCTCCCCCGTCTTACATCACCAAATAATGTAAACTGGCTTATCAACAGGATTGAGCCACCCGCATCCTTAACCGAGAGGTTCATCTTCCCGGATTTGTCCTCAAATACTCTGAGGTTTGTCACCTTCTCAACTATATATTCAATATCGCTCTCATTGTCCTCTTTGCCTATCCCCAGGAAGAGGAGAAGACCTCTATTTATTGAACTGATGATCTCCCCTCTTACCTCACAACTTGCCGAAATTACTCTCTGAACAACTGCCCTCATCTCAATCCTTAATTATACAATTTCTGATAATGTCCTGATATGTCTCACGCCTTCTTATGAGATATGACCTCTTACCATCTACCATCACCTCCGCAGCTCTCAGGCGTGCATTGTAGTTTGAACTCATTGAGAATCCATATGCACCAGCACTCATCACTGCAAAGAGATCTCCTCTCTTAAAAGACGGCAGTTCTCTCTCCTTTGCAAGAAAATCACCTGATTCACAGATAGGTCCCACAAGGTCTCCAAAGATAGTCTTTTTGAGCCTTGACTTCTTTATTGGAAGTATTTGATGGTATGCCTGATACAGTGCAGGCCTTATCAAATCATTCATTCCGGTATCAGTAATGATGAAATTCCTGTGTCCCTCTTTTATGTAGAGCACCTTCCCAACCAGAATTCCAGCATTTCCTATAATGGACCTGCCGGGCTCCAGGATTATCTTCAATTTCTTATTTACAAGCAGGCCCTTCAATTTGTGTGAGAGTTCGGATGGGAGAGGTGGTGCCTCGTCCTTATATCTGATCCCGAGTCCTCCGCCGAGATCAAGATATTGAATATTTATTCCCCTCTTCTGGAGCTGCTCTATAAGAGTCAATATATTGGCAAGTGATTGAATAAAAGGCTCTGTATCTGTAATCTGTGAGCCAATATGAGAGTGGATCCCTATTACCTCCACACTCTTAAGTCTCTTTGCAAGGAGATAGAGTTCAAGTGCATCCTCAATTGGGATACCGAATTTATACTTCTTGAGCCCGGTTGAGATATATGGATGCGTCTTTGCATCAACCTCTGGATTTACCCTGAGTCCAATCCTCGCCTTTTTGTGCATCTTATGTGCAATTTTATCTATCTCTATTAGTTCATCCTCCGATTCAATGTTGAACATCAGGATGTCGGATCTTAATGCATATCTTATCTCTTCATCTGTCTTACCTACCCCGGTATAGACTATCTTATGTGGATCAATACCAGATTTTAATGCCAGAAATAATTCACCGCCACTTACTATATCCGCCCCGGCACCAATCTCAGATAATATTTTCAAAATGGTAAGATTGGGATTGGATTTGACAGCAAAGCAGATGGTATGTTCTATGTACTTAAATGCCTCCCTATAAGTCTTTAGGTGCCTTTCGATGGTCATACGGCTATAGACATAGAGTGGAGTACCCCACTTCTCTGCAATATGACCTATTGGAACCTCTTCGGCATAGAGTTCATTATTTCTATATTTGAAAAAGTGCATATCTCACCTTATGGGGCAGAATTATTTTTCAAGACCAAACGCCTTATGTAATACCCTTACAGCACGTTTAAGATGCCTGAGCTCAATTATACAGCTTACACTTATCTCAGATGTATTTATCATCATAATGTTTATCCTGTGTTTTGAGAGTGTATCAAACATCTGGGCAGCAACCCCTGAATGTGTTCGCATACCAACGCCCACTATAGAGACCTTACCTATGTTCTCATTTACATTAATATCAATATATCCAACCTCCCCTTTTATCCTCTGCAGAATTTTTAGTGTAGCATCTGTATCACCTCTTGCGATAGTAAATGAGATATCTGCCCTCTTATCCCCTTTCACTATATTCTGCCCTATCATATCCACAACAATATTTTGAGATGCTATGGACTTGAATATAAGTGCGGCGGTTCCGGGTTTATTGAGTGCACCTTTAATTGTGATCTTGGACTGATTCTTATCGTGTGCTATTGCAGAGACCAGCACCTTCTCCATATCTCTATCCTCCGAGGTTATAAGTGTCCCTTCTTTATTGTTAAAGCTGGATCTCACCATAAGTGGGATCTTGAATTTTGCAGCCACCTCAACAGATCTCGTATGCAAAACTTTTGCACCGAGTGAGGCGAGCTCCATCATCTCTTCATAGGTGATCTTCTTTATCTTTCTGGCATTCTTTACAATGCTTGGGTCAGCTGTATATACCCCATCTACATCAGTATATATCTCACATAAGTCAGCCTTGAGGGCACAGGCGATGGCTACTGCAGACAGATCACTGCCCCCTCTACCCAATGTAGTTACATCATCAGTCTTTTGTGATACACCCTGAAATCCAGCCACCACGACGATATAACCATCTTTTAGTGCCTCTTTTGCCTTCTCCCCTGTGATATTCTGAATCTGTGCCCTCGTATGAACCGAATCTGTATAGATGCCGAGCTGCCTCCCCGTGAGGGCAATTGCCTTCTTCCCAAAACTCTCAATCGCCATGGCAGTAAGTGATGAGGTAACCCGTTCCCCCGAGGAGAGTAGCAGATCCATCTCACGCTCTGATGGGCTCTTATTTACCTGACGAGCAAGATTAATCAGTCTATCTGTCTCCCCCGCCATTGCAGAGACCACAACAAGGACGGAATTCCCTTTATTTGCGGTCTCAACTACCCTTCTCGCTACATTCTTGATTCTATCTACATTTGCTACAGATGTACCACCGTATTTCTGTACTATAAACATAAAGACTCCGTAGAGTTTGATACAGAGTCTCAATTTATATACAAAGGCTTTAAATTTTGCAATTTGTTTTTTATTATACAATCAAACGGAGAAATCATTTTAGACAGAGGAGATGTTGATAATATGATGTCTGGAGAGAATTTATTTTGGACAGAGGTGAGATATCTCTACTTTCTTAAAAATGGGTCAATTGGTTCATTTATATCTCTATTTGTAGGCTCAGATGTATTTATTAAAATTACTGGAACTGTTATAATGAGTGCAACTGAACCGACTATGGTAAGCCAGAACCACCACTTCTCATAAATTGGTGTACCAGTTATTTGAGCACTTCTCTCTCTCTTTGGCTGTAACCCTTCATCTGCATTAAGTGCAGAGAGACTCTGAGTAATAATCCTCTTCCCTCCAATCTCCAGATAGATTGAGGTGATAAATGAATCTATCTCCTTTCTGGATTCAGATAATGGTGCTGTAAGATTTGCTGTGTATGAGTTTATCTTTACCTTTCCTATATTGTCATAAAGGATTCCAGTAAGTAATGGCTTCTCCCTGCTCCCTGTAGCATAGACCACAATTATCTGGTCCAGATCAAAGAGCGAGCCCAGGATCTCGGGATATTCATCAGTATCAATAGCATTTTTTACAGAAGATTGAATCTTATCCATCAGGCTGAAATCATCTGTTGCCTTCAGGGCCCCAGAGATATCCTTTGATATCTCATCCTGTTTGACCTGAAAGGTGCCAGAAGATGGATAATAACCAGCAGCGAGAATATAGTAGTGGTGACTACCACATATAAGACCA
Source organism: Myxococcota bacterium (assembly GCA_049969675.1). Lineage (GTDB taxonomy): Bacteria > Myxococcota > SpSt-1050 > SpSt-1050 > SpSt-1050 > SpSt-1050. Next base: position 12,608 of record JBMFOP010000029.1, read on the forward strand.
GTCCTGTCAAGAGGTGAAAAACCTATCAATTCACCATCCAGAAATATCTGGGAATTCTCTGGCTCTATCTTAAATTTTACGATGCAACGTGAAGAGGAGAGTACCTCCTTTGAGACCTTCTTATACACATCTATTATCTGTGGCGGGAAGATGGTGGAATCAAGGGTATATTTGGGGTCTATAGTTATTATCTGTCTGAAGTAGTTGTATGCCAGATCAATCTTTTCTGATAAGACATTTATTGCTCCCATATATGAGAGCGCCTCCAGATAGAGATTCCTCTTGTTTATAAAGAGGTTCTCCCTTTCAAATAGTTGAATCGCCTTTGAAAAGGATGAGATGGAGTTTTCAAAATCCATATTTTCGTAATGTAATCTCCCCTCAGATACATATCTGAGTGCCTTTCTGAAATTTGTAAAGAAGTTCTGTAATCCTTTTTTATCAAAGAGTTTTTCAACTGGAATATATTCAAACCCTTTGTAGTTTGATAGGTTTTTGTTTGCTGTATTTAGAAAAGTTATCAGGTCATTCTCATTTTTCTCTATCTCTGGAAAGAAGAGGAGTGAGATTGTGGTCTTTATTGCACTTTCCGCAGAATAGATATTTTGTGAAGAGAAGAGAAGAACTAAGATTACTGTTAAACAGGTTCTCATAGAACAAAGCACCTAAAATTTAAAATTGATTATCCCTTCTTGATCTGAGCCTTCTTCTGATGGCCAGAGCAGAATTGTCCCCCCGGTAATCAACAGCAATGCCCCTCCAGCCGCCGTATAGAACCACCATTGTTTATAAAACTCTTTCTCCTTCTGCTCGTCTCTCTGAACACACTTCCCACTCTTATTACAGATAAAGCCGCTTTTGCAATCAGCGTCAATCTTACATTCTGGAATCTCTCTCTCAACTGGCTTCAGGGTCTTTGGAGTAATTACAGTTGATACCGGCTGAACCTCCTTTGTCACTGCTTTACCGGAGAGGAATTCAAGTATAAATGGTGTAATCTCGGATTCGGCATCCTTTATAGGATAGGCAAATCTTTTCTGTGTATTGTATAGTCTGGATTTACTTGCAATGTCAAAGAGATAGGCATCTACAACGATCTCCATACCATCTCTTCTGATTATGTTGGCAAATATAGTATCTGCACCGGTGATGGCTGCTAAAGATTTAATACTCTCTCCAATGGGGTCAAGACTCACATCGGTCTGCAATGTGGCGAGAATCTGTGAATATTCCGCATATCTCTTCGTAGGTATAAGTTGAGCCTGAAACATCTCCTCGTCATTTGCCTTTACATCCACCCTACCTCCCTCATTCAGATAGCCATCCTTTATAACGCTTATGAAATGGTTTCCGACTATTACATCCTTTTTTATAACTGGTGAAATGCCTGCAAATACACCATCTACAAATACCTCAGCCCCCTGTGGAATCGTCGTTATATTGATAGAACCTCTCTTCATTGTTGAGACCTCTGACTTTAACTTCTCAAAGGCAGCGACCACATTGGGGGGGAAGAGGTCTTTATTTATTGAGGTCTCTAGATTAAATATCAGTGCCTTCCTGAACATCTCCTTCCCCATCTTCTCCTCACCATTTAACATATAGATAGCACCCAGCATCTTGAGAGTCTCCAGATACTCTACACCATTACCAATATAGGCTGGACATTTAAGATAATTCCCGAATGCCTTGCTCATACTGCCTAATGCGGCATCCAGATCCATATTCTCAAACTGCTTCTTCCCTGTAGCATAATATGTATTTGCCTCTGCGCACAGCTTCTTATTTGGAGTGATATTCCCGTTTTCAAGCGCCAGTTCTGCTTCAATAAGTTGATATTCCTTTGAATTGAGCAAGACATTTTTGGCGTGGTAATGATAGGTACTCGCTGGCCTTAAAGAAAAATTATCTGAGGAGGTGGTAATTATGAAAATTCTCTTCTTGAGTTGAGCTGCCCCCTGTGAAAAAGATATCACCGGCAGCAGTAAAATAAAGATTAAAATCATTGCTCTATTCATCTTACATCCCTTCCTTCTTCAAAAAGATATAATAAGTGCACCGTTATTATTCTCCTTCTCTTCACCTGAAAAGAGGAGATATCCGGCGGTTGCGGCACCAATAAATGCCACACCCAATATACTATAAAACCACCAGCTGTTGTAAAATTTCTTGTGGCTGATAACACTGATGGGCTTAAGAGAGGAGATGTCATCTGGCAGTATATATTTACTAAAATCTGTTATTCCATTCCTTATTACCTTTTTTCTTGACTCTTCATTTAATAGAGAGATGGATGTCTTTTTATATACGACAGGTCTCTCCTTGTAGTAGGTATAACCATTGAGTGTTATCCTATCTTTGTTCCCGGATATAAAGAGGATTGTCAGTATATCTGCATTTGAATCCTTTATGTACTTCCTGAGAGGTGCAGGGAGTTCCATTGATATATCTGCCTCTTTCAACATAAGAATCTCTCTATACCGCTCCGAGACCTCGCTAAAGCCCACCATACTGGTTGTCACCATCTCCATCAGTTCGGGTTGAATTACTACCTTTCTGATATATGGTAGATAACCTCTCTTTCGAATACCGACCAGATGTTCTCCGGCTGTAATACCTTCTATCTTAATCGTGCCACTCCCTATGAAGACACCATCAACAAAAATCTGTGTATCCTCCGGTTTGGGAGATATCATAAGAGTCCCGTTTTTAAGACTTTTGACATCTGTTCTTGCCTTTTCAAATGTTTCAATAATATCGGGAGGAAAATAATTGGCATCTGGCGTATATTTAATGTTATAAACCAGGAGCCTTATAAAAGTCTCCCTTGCAAGCTGATAATCACCTTTGAGTTGATATATATTGCCCATAAACATAAGGGCAAGCTGATAATCACCGGACTTTTCAAATGCGGCAGAGCCTTTTTCCAGATTACTGATTATCTTTTGAAAGACGAAGAAACACTGGTCAAGCTTGAACTCCTCATATAACTTCTTCCCTTCCAGAATCAACTTTTTTGCCTCTTCATTCTGCCTGCCAATCTCATCTTCAAATACAGCCAGCTCCCTGGATGAAATTTCAGCAGGGGTGTACATCCTCTTCTCAATCTGCTTTCTTAAATAATACTCTATCTCCTGTGCGGTGGTTAAGAGCTCTTTATCTTCAGGGATGACAAAATATGCAACTCGTTCAGCCCCCATCAATAGAGCCGGAAAAATCAAGATAACGGTTGATATTGGGAAGAATATTTTCATAACTTCTTAATCTTCACACCTGTGCCTGAAAGGTTCGTAAATCTTGTAAAATTCTATCCCCTCTTCCTCCAGTTTCTTCCTTTCAGACTTCAATCTACTATTTTCATCCTCTATATTCTTTATGTTTTCATCCCTTACATCTTTATCAATCTCCTCATCAGACATATGTTTAAGTTTCTCAAGGTTATTCTCATTCATCTTGAGTCTGGCATCTATCTCACCAATCTTTCTCTGAACATCAAGGTACTTCGGTTTTAGTTCGTTATATTTCTTATAAGTCTCTTCATCACACCGGATATGGTCTTCTGTATCGTCTTTGGGTATTGCCTGTTTTACATTTTTCTCCGCCTCTTTTTTGGATTTACCTCTGGTCTCTGCCCTTAAATCAGAGTGGTAGAATAATGTCAGAAATAAGATTGATAGAATACATAAAAATCCTTTTCTCATCTTCCCCTCCGAAAGTAGTTATTCCTCAAACTCAGTCTCTAATGTCTTCTCTGGCATACCCTCTTTAATCCAGTTCTTCCATCTCTCTATTGCCTTCTTATTCTTCTCCGGTGTCTCAGAATCCGGGTCAAATCCCATATCTGTCTTCGTGCGATTCTTTAACTGCGTAATGGCGTTGGTATATACCTCTTTTGAGGGGTCTTCTAATGCCTTTACAAGCACCTGCATAAGCTCTTTGTCCTTGCTATACCCCTGTGCCTTTACATCAAAAATACGACAATATGCCATAATTGCACGCTTCTTAATATCGGGGTTCTTGCTCTCAAGGGCTGGCTTTACCAACCCCTTAAGACCTTCAATATTATAATCTCCCGACCTCAGATAAATCTCTCCAAGGGCAATGTATTTTCCAATTTCTGATGAACCGAAAAGTTTTTTGAGCAGTTCGGTCTTTTTCCCCTTGTTCTCAGATCTATCAATCTCCATTAAAAGGGAGATGGTAGATTTATATCCTTTTAATTCGTTAGGATTAAATGGTAGCTTCCCCTTCTCCTGACCATAGAGGACACCTATATCATCGTGAACTTCACCAATAAATAATATTGCCTTCTCTTTTACCTTAAAGAGAGTGTTCTCTCCTTCGTTGAATACATCTCCTCCAAGTCTCTTGATATTTTTTATATTCTTATCACCCTTCAGGACCTCCTGAATCTTAATCATTACTCCGCCTTCAATTATCTTTGTTATCTCTGCCACAACGATGGCGTCTGAATTTCTGATGCGGTCTTCAATACCATCAAAGCTACCAGCGTGAATCGATGCCGTCCAAAAAAGGATTAGGATAAATAAGCAGAATAAAACTTTTCCATTCATACAAACACCTCCTCAGTACCCCTTTATATAGCATAACATAATATAATAGTAAACCCCTATATGAAAAGTTGCATAGTTAATTCATAAATAAATATGTAGAGCTCGCTTTTTTCTGAATGAGAAGAAATTGCATGAAATAGTAAAATAGTAAACCTACTTGTTCTTGACTTTTATTGAGTTTGAATTTAATATCAGCCCACTTTTATGGGCGAGTGGCGGAACGGCAGACGCGCCAGACTCAAAATCTGGTGAGGTTTCCCCTTGTGAGGGTTCAAGTCCCTCCTCGCCCAATCTATTTTTAAGGAGGTACTATTATGAAGAGAGTTATTATCGTTCTATCACTTCTGACATTTCTTTTTGCCTGCCAGACCGGAGTGGATACTTCAAAGGCTTCAAAGTCCGAGCCGCTCGCAAAGGTGGGAAATACAAAGATCACTGTTGATGACTTTCAAAACAGGATAAATAGGCAGAACCCATTTTTGCGCGCCAGATATTCTGATAGGGAGAAGTTAAAAGAGTATCTAAATAATCTGGTAAGGCAGGAGGTCCTCTTTTTGGAGGCACAGAGACTTGGATTTGACAAAGACCCCGATGTGGTGGACAGGATGAAATCTGATTCAATCTCCAAGATGATAGCAAAGGAGTTTGACGAAAAGAAGAAACAGGAGCTCGTCTCAGAAGAGGATATCAAGAAATATTATGAGCAGAATCTCTCAGATTATAATAAACCAGAGGCGGTATATGTACGAACCCTCTTTGTGAAGGCACCAGAGGGAAGCAAAGAGCGCGCCGCAAAGAAGAAGGAGGCGGAGAAATATCTGCAGGATATTATTGCACACAAAGATGACGACACCTATTTCTTTAATCTGGTAAAGGCAAAGTCAGATGATGATGAGCTCAAGGCGAGGGGTGGTGAACTGGCATATCTCTCAAGGGAGGAACTCACAAATAAGTATGGTAAAGAGTTTGCTGATGCAGCATTTTCTCTTGCATCAATCAACGACATTACACAGAAGGTAGTTGAGACAAAGAACGGATTCTTTATAATAAAGCTCAGGGGTAAGAGGCAGGCGATCAGCAGGACATTAGACGATGTTAGAGAGACCATCAGGATGAAGCTCTATAGCGAGAAGAGGCAGAAGGCGCTTGAAGACTGGGTGGATTCTCTTAAAAAGAAATATAATGTGACAATCTTAGAGGAGAATTTATCCAAAATTAAGGTAGAGGCCCCACCAGCAAATGAGACTCCAAAGCCACTGGCACCGGTAAATACAAAGGTTCCCACATCAAGGTAAATGAAGCCTTTGCGACAAATCATTGCCATTCTGATAATTCTGTCTATATTTTATTCGCTCCCTGCCTGTGTAAAAGAGGAGAAGCGGGGGGATAAGGAATTTCTGTTTAGCATAGATGATAAAGAGTATGACCTTTCATCAGTGATATTTGAATACAATCGTATGAAGTCTGGATCCCTAACTATTGATAGCTCACATAGTCTGAACAACAGTGTAATAAGACAGAATTTTATAGTAAGATACATAAATGAAGAACTCCTGTATCTGGAGGCAAAGAAGAGAGATATCAGGATAGATCCCTCCCTTTTAGAGGCGGAGCTCAGGGAGATGAAGGACGGGCACACAGATATGACATTCGGGACATATCTCTCATCTATGATGCTCACCGAGGCTACACTTAAGGAGAAACTGGAGAGGAGATTTATGGTGGAGGCACTCATCAACTCGCTTGTAAAGGATATCAGATTTACCGATGAGGAGCTGACTCAATACTATGATACTCATAGAGATGAATTTGTTCAGGATGCAATGTGCAGGATGCGGCAGATTGTGGTCAGGACAAGGGAAGAGGCACAGAATATACAGACACAATTAAAAAAGGGTGCCTCCTTTGAGGAACTCGCCTCAACATATTCGGAGTCCCCTGAAAAGAGGAGTGGGGGAGATATGGGATTTTTGCCGGCCAACTCTATTGATGAATATTTTGAGAGCGCGTGTAAAAGGCTTAAAACGGATGAGGTATCTGGGATTATAGAGTCTCAGGAGGGGTATAGAATATATAAGATGATAAATTATCTCCCAAAGAGGCAGCTCACATTTGAAGAGGTCAAAAATCAGATAATTGTCAAACTGTTGGATGAGAAAAGAGAGGAAGAGTTGAACAATCTATTGAGGAGACTCAGATCAGAGCATAAAATTGTATTAAACGAACAATTGCTTAAGAGACTTGACTGAGGAGAGTATGATTCTACTTACATTTTTTTATTTTTTCCCTTTACTTGCATCAAGCAATGGGGTTGTGGTGGACAGGATTGTGGCAAGGATTGAGAATGAGATAATCCTCTTATCAGACCTTTCACAAAAGGTAGAGTTGCTCACCGGGAATAAAGTGGATTATAATGAGAGCGACCCAAAGGTTGCAAAGTTCTATCAGAGTATCCTCAACGAGTTAATTGAAGATAGGATTATGCAGATGGAGCTCAAGAAGATGGGCAACGATGTAACTGAGCTGGAACTCAAATCAACCATTGATGATATCAGAAAGCAACGTGGATTCACTGAACAGGATTTTGAAAATCTCCTACAAAAAGAGGGTCTAACAATGGAGAGATATAGAGAGGAGATGAGAAGACATGTCAGAAAAAACAAATTTATGGCAATAAAGGTCAGACCAAGGGTAAAGATTACGGATGAGGATGCACTGCAGTTTTATAAACAGGAGTTCAGTTCAAAAAGGCTTGATAAAACCTATGATATCTCAATGATATTTGTCTCGGTCTTAAAGGATAAGGCGTCTGAGAAGGACTCTATAAAAAGGGTTGAAGAGATTAAGAAGGAGTTAGAGGAAAAGAAGGAGTTTTCAGAGATAGCAAGGCGATATTCAGATGACCCATCTGCCTCATCTGGAGGACATATTGGAGTAATCACAAAAGGGGATATTAGAGAGGAATTTGAAAAGGTAATCTTCTCTCTTAAAGAAGGAGAGAACTCGGATGCCATAAAACTTCCAGAGGGATATTATATATTCAGGCTCAATAAGATAGGGGCATCAGAGATAAAAGGATTTGATGAGTCAAAAGAAGATATCAAAAAGATGCTCTTTGAGAAGGAGATGATGAAGCAGTATTCCTATGTGATGGATAGCCTCAAGAAGAGATACACAATCTACATAAATTTGAAATAGAAGAGGAGAATGACCATGGAACAGATAATTGGCGTCACAATGGGACATCCCTCTGGTGTGGGACCGGAGATACTTATTAAATCAGTTACAAGATTTTTTAAGAGAGCAAAGAATACCAATATTATCATCTATGGCAGTAAAAAGGTTCTGGAATTTTATGCCTCAATTCTTCCTGAGGGGAATGAGTTTCTGGGTATATTGAAAGAGGGACTCATTGGAATCTCTGATATCGGAAATTTAAGAGAAGATGATTTTCATCCTGGGATCCCTTCCGAATCCGGCAATATCGCCCAGATTGAGTTTATAAGAGAGGCAGTAAATCATATTAAATCACACAGGGTCAGGGCTATTGTAACTATGCCTATCTCCAAGCTCGGGCTCCTCCGTGAAGGCATTGAGATTCCCGGACATACGGACCTCTTCAAGAAACTATTTGGAGCAGATTTTGTGCAGATGTTATTCTACATCAAAGGTAAACCCCTCATTGCATTAAATACCACACACATCCCAATTTCAATGGTCCCTAAATCTTTAAACAGAGAGAAGATATTAAAGAATCTGAGAATTCTCAACTTTGCTATGAAGAACCTTTTTGCAATTAGAGAACCAAATATTGCTGTGTGTGGTTTGAATCCACATGCAGGTGAAGGAGGGCTCTTAGGAAGGGAAGAGATTGATATCATTAAGCCAGCAATAGATGCAGCGATTGAAGAGAATATAAATGTGAGCGGTCCATTTGCCTCCGATTCACTCTTTTACAGGGCATTTAATGGGAGATACAACGCAGTACTTGCAATGTATCATGATCAGGCACTGATCCCTGTTAAGTTATTCGGTATTTCAAGGTCTGTGAATATCACACTGGGATTACCTATTATCAGGACATCCCCGGCACATGGGACTGCATTTGATTTAGCCGGGAAGGGTTCTGCTGATTATATGGGTGCATATCATGCCCTTGAAATGGCAGTTAGAATGTCAAAGAAGATATCCGGTAATCTGGTATGGACATACTGAAGATCAGGGGAGCCCGAGAACACAATTTAAAGAATATTAATCTTGAGTTGCCGAAGAACAGATTAATTGTGATAACTGGTGTCTCCGGTTCAGGGAAATCTTCTCTCGCATTTGATACAATCTATGCAGAGGGGCAGAGGAGATATATAGAATCCCTTTCAGCCTATGCGCGACAGTTTCTTGAGAAATTAAAAAAGCCAGATGTAGATTTTATAGAGGGGCTATCTCCAGCCATCTCCATTGAACAGAGGACACTCAGCCATAATCCACGTTCAACAGTGGGAACTGTTACAGAGATTTATGATTATATGCGTCTCTTGTTTTCTGCTATTGGTAAGGTGCATTGTCATATATGCGGAAGGGAGATCTCAAGGCAGACGGTTCAGGAGATAGTTGAACAGATATTCAAACTCGCAGAGGGAAGACTTATTGTTATCTACTCTCCCGTGGTAATGAGACAGAAGGGGGAGTTTAGAAAGGAGATAGCCGGATACAAGAAGAGCGGATATTCAAGCATCAGAATAGATGGTATTGAGTATGATTTAGATGAAAAGATTGAGATAGACAGGAATCGCAAACATGATATTGATGTAAGAATAGATAGAGTAGTTGTAACATCAGATGAGAGACAGAGAATCACAGATGGAGTAGAAAATTCACTAAAGCTGAGTAAAGGTCTTTTAAAAATTGAATCCAGCGAATTGGGACTTTCAAAGATATTTTCTGAGAGATATGCCTGCATAAACTGCGGAGTTTCACTCCCCGAACTAAAACCAGCCCTCTTCTCCTTCAATAATCCAAAGGGTGCCTGCCCACACTGCACAGGGATAGGACATCTCTACTTCTTTGACCCCGATAGAATAGTCCCGGACAAGAGGCTTTCAATAAAGGAAGGGGCATTTGCTGCCTTTTCTCAAAACTATACATTCTTTATGGATGAGATATATACTGCCCTCAGGTTGCTAAGAGTAAGTCCTGATACACCATTTTATAAATTGTCAGAGAACATAAAGAGGATTCTCCTTTATGGGAACAATGAGCAAGACCCAATATATTTTGAAGGCGCAATCCCATTTCTCAATAGACGATATAAGGAGACCGAATCTGGTAGTGTAAAGGAATACCTTGAGAAGTTCATAAGCTTCAGACCCTGTCCAGAGTGCAAAGGGAAGAGGCTCAGACCTGAATATCTAAATGTCTTTATCAACGGAAAGAATATCATTGATGTCACAGAGCTCTCTGTGGATAGTGCCATCAAATACTTTGAGGGGCTCAACCTTACAAAGCGGGAATCAGAGATTGCCTCGGTAATCTTAAAGGAGATTAAAGAGAGGCTTTCGTTTTTAAAGAATGTTGGATTGGGATATCTACAGCTCAGCAGAACCTCCTCAACACTATCCGGTGGGGAGTATCAGAGAATCAGGCTCGCAACTCAGATTGGTACAGCTCTGACAGGTGTAATTTATGTACTGGATGAACCCTCTATCGGTCTGCATCAGCGTGATAATATCAGATTGATTAAGACACTCACCAATTTGAGAGATCTTGGAAATACAGTGATTGTAGTTGAGCATGACGAGGCAACTATTAGAAGTGCAGATATCATTATTGATATGGGCCCTGGGGCGGGTGAGCAGGGTGGATATGTCATTTCAAATGGCACCATTGACGAACTTTTGAAAAATAAAGAGTCTATCACTGCCCGATTCTTAAGCGGGGCTGAGCGAATTGAATTTAATGAGAGGCGGAGAAGGGGGAGGGGGATGCTTATATTGACAGGTGCAAGTGGTAATAATCTTAAGAATATTGACATAAAGATTCCGCTTGGAACTCTTACCTGTATTACCGGTGTCTCGGGCTCTGGAAAGAGCTCTCTTATAATGGATACACTCTATCCAGCCCTCTTAAACAGGTTGAGGCTCTCAAATCAGAATGCATTACCTTTTAAGAAACTATCCGGGTATGAACAGATATCCCGTGTGATACAGATAGATCAATCACCAATAGGTAGAACCCCGAGGTCAAACCCAGCCACATATACCGGACTCTTTACCCCTATCAGAGAATTATTTGCTATGACTGTTGAGGCAAAGTCCCGTGGATATAAACCTGGACGATTCAGTTTTAATCTCAAAGGGGGTAGATGCGAGAGCTGCGAGGGGGCAGGGCTTATCTCTGTTGAGATGCAATTCCTCCCGGATGTATATGTCACCTGTGATGAGTGTGATGGGAGTAGATACAACAGGGAGACACTTGAGATTACATATAAAGGAAAGACCATTGCTGATGTATTAAATATGTCTGTCAATGATGCCCTTGAATTCTTTCAGAATCACAGGAGAATATCACGAATACTCAGGACACTATATGATGTAGGACTCGGATATCTAAAACTCGGGATGCCAGCCACAGATCTATCTGGTGGAGAGGCTCAGAGAATCAAGCTCGCCACAGAGCTCGGGAAGAGACATGACACCTCCACCCTCTATGTAATGGATGAACCAACGACCGGGCTCCACTTCGCAGATATAAAGAGGCTTATGAATGTCCTTCAACGGCTCGTAGATGCTGGAAATACAATAATAGTGATTGAGCACAATCTGGATGTAATTAAATGTGCAGATTATATTATTGACCTTGGCCCGGAGGGCGGAGATGAAGGTGGACAGATAGTTGCAGAGGGAACTCCAGAGGAGCTGATCAAATCAGAGAAATCCTACACTGCCCAATTCTTAAGGCCGGTTCTACAATTGAAGAGATAATTTCAGGCTGGATTTATACCAACTCAACTATATAAACCTGATCTGGGAATTTTCTCATTTAAAAATCTATCAGGTTAGGGAAAGACAGAGTCCGAATTTGGTATATATCGTTTAAACAGACCTTAAGCCTTTAAGCCGATTGTTAATAAATTTATCAAACAAAATTTGTATCTATTTATTGCTCTCCATTTAAAAATTTAAATACCCGAATTAAAAGTTTGTGCAGGAGCCGGTAGTCTGGCTGCAATCTGTCTGACAATTTCCACCACTACAACCAAATTGACAATTTGCACTGCCTTTACAGGTAAATCTACAACTACCACCAGAGCAATCTACGCTACAATTGCAATATTGAATCTTGAGACTGGGTGATGAACGATATACAATGTATCAGGGTCTTTGAGCTGATTGTATAGATACTCCTTATCTATCTCCCAGAGAATTTCTTTGATATCTCTGCCATTTGAGTTGAGTACTCCAGAGTCAGTGTATTCACCAAATTTTTCAGTCAGTCTTCTAAATATCTCCTCCGCCTTCATCTTGTTAGGTCCTCCGTGTATTTGGTCTCCTTATCTGGCTCAATTATCAATCTCTTCTTCCTGCTAATCCCGAGTTCATCATTCTTAAAAGTTACCTCAACTGTACCAGTTCTAAGTTCATATCCAAATATTGGTGTGGTTCCGAGCCTCTTCTTCCCAATATAGATATCCGCCCACGGGATTGCATTTACCGAGAGCCTCCCCTTCCTGACTGCGTCGGTAACCTTCTTTCGCTCCTGCGACTTTAAATGATGTGGTGGGGTCTTACCTGGTGCATCTGGGACCTCCTCTGAACCCTTATCTCCCTTCTCCTCCGCTTTTTCTGTAATTTCTACACTCTCACCTTTATTAATTATTATATCTGGTGATGGTTCTTTATCTGGATTTTCCTTTATAGTCTGGATATTATCTTTATTGGTAGTGGAAGTTGATTGAATAGATGGTCTGTAACTACGGGGATAGAAAATAATTGCAGATGAAATTATCAAGAGGAGCAGAATCGTGGATATCAAAACAATACTTCTTATAGGAACTCTTTTCTTTTGAACCCCATTAGAGTCTTCAAGTAATTCTGTCCTGTGTGTGTAATCCTTTACATATTCCGGGAATAGTTCCCTCATAAAATCTGATAGATTCTCTTCGGCTATCTCGTGTGGATACTCTCTGAGGTATGACTTGAGGTCATCTGCAAAAGCCGCCGCACTCTTATATCTAAACTCCCTGTCATACTGGAGCGACTTTAAGACTATTCGTTCAAGCCTCTCATCTATCTCTGGATTAATTGTGGAGGGTCTTATTATTTCGCACCTCCTTACATTTTCAAGTAACTCAATATCGCTCTTCCCATCAAAGAGCCTATTTTCAGTCAATGTCTCCCATAATACTACTCCGGTGGAGAAGATATCTGTCCTGTGGTCAATCTCCCTGCCGAGAGCCTGCTCTGGTGACATATAATCAATCTTACCAATTATTGCACCCTGAGTGGTAAGTCCGGTGGAGATAGATGCCTTTGCAATCCCGAAATCTGTAATCTTAACATCCCCATTTACTGAGATGAGAATATTCTGTGGACTTATATCTCTGTGAATAATACCGTATATCTCTTCCTGTTCATCTCTAAAGTTGTGGGCATATTCAAGAGCGGAGAGGACACTCTCAAATATCTTCAGTGTTCTGGGTATCCCGAGCGATTTCCCCTTACTATGTGCCCTCTTTATTACGCCCATAAGATCCGTCCCCTTTATGTACTCCATTACAAGGTAGTATCTTCCCCTCTCCTCAAAGAACTCAAAGACCTGCACAATAGAGGAATGGTTGAGCCTCGCCCAGAGTTTTGCCTCTCTTAAGAAGAGATTTATATACCGCTCATCCTTTAGAAGGTGTGGATGAATAGCCTTAATTACTACATCTTTTATAAAGCCGTGTGGGCCTTCAAGGGAGCCTTTGTATATCTCCGCCATTCCTCCGGAGGCGATATACTCCTTTAATTGGTATTTTCCGATTTTCTCCATCAGAAGATATCAGTGAGGTTTTACATTCTCCCTGACCCAGTTTACAATCTCTTCAATACTCGTCCCCGGCGTAAAAAGTTTCTTTATTCCGCTCCTGTACAAAAACTCAAAGTCGTCATCTGGAATTATTCCACCGCCAAAGACTATAATATCCTCTGCCCCTCTCTCTTTAAGTAGATTTACCACGGCCGGCATAAGCACATTATGTGCACCGCTCATAATGGAGAGCCCAATGCAATCCACATCTTCCTGAATGGCGGTATTTACAATCATCTCTGGCGTCTGATGTAGTCCGGTATATATAACCTCAAATCCAGCATCTCTTAAAGCCCTTGCGACCACCTTTACTCCTCTATCATGACCATCAAGCCCGGGCTTTGCCATAAGAATTCTTACCACCTTTCCCATTCTATCCTCCTATATTATGCCGGGGTCTTTGTATTCCCCAAAGACCTCTCTTAGTGTCCCCATTATCTCCCCGAGTGTACAGTAAGCCTTTACACAGTCCAGTATATAATACATTAAATTTTCATTTGTAGTCGCCGCCCCTTTCAGGTCTTTGAGGCACTTCTGAACTTTATTATTATCCCTTCTTGATCTGAGTCTTCTGAGCCTCTCCCTCTGAGCCTCCTCTACCTCCTCCCCTATCTTTAGAAGTGGAATCTTTATATCCTCCTTCATTACATATTTATTTACACCAACAACGACCTTCTCCACCTTTTCAAGCTGCCTCTGATAATGATATGCCGCATCGGAAATCTCTCTCTGAGGATAACCTGCCTCAATGGCCTTAATTATTCCACCCATCTTATCAATCTTATCTATGTACCTGAATGCCTCCTCCTCCATCCTGTTGGTTAGATACTCTACAAAGTAAGAGCCAGCCAGAGGGTCTATTACATTTGCAATCCCACTCTCCTCTGCTATTATCTGCTGTGTCCTCAATGCAACGGTGACTGCCTGTTCTGTAGGGAGTGCAAGTGTCTCATCCATAGAGTTTGTGTGTAGCGATTGGGTTCCACCCAATACTGCTGCCATTGCCTCTATGGTGGTTCTCACTACATTGTTGAACGGTTGTTGCGCAGTGAGTGTACATCCGGCGGTCTGTGTATGAAATCTGAGTTTTAGACTCTCCTCCTTTCTGGCATTGAATCTATTCTTCATAATCCTTGCCCACATCCTCCTTGCAGCCCTGTACTTTGCGATCTCTTCAAAGAAGTCAATATGTGCATTGAAGAAAAATGAGAGACGTTTTGCAAAGGCATCCACATCCAGTCCAGCATCTATACATGCCTGAACATATCCTATTCCATCAGCAATGGTAAAGGCGAGTTCCTGCACCGCGTTCGAGCCGGCCTCTCTGATATGATAGCCAGAGATTGAGATGGTATTCCACTTTGGAACGTGCTTTGTGCAATATTCCACTGTGTTTACAATCAATCTCATTGATGGTTCAGGTGGGAATATCCAGCTCTTCTGGGCTATATACTCCTTTAGGATATCGTTTTGAATGGTTCCACCTATCTGGTCCTGCCTGACACCTTGCTTCTCCGCAACCGCGATATACATTGCCAGCAGAACAGCAGCAGGGCCGTTTATGGTCATTGAAGTAGTCACCTTATCAAGAGGGATTCCATCAAAGAGCACCTCCATATCCTCAAGAGAATCAATTGCCACACCACACTTTCCAACCTCACCACGTGAGCGCGGATGGTCGCTGTCATAACCCATTAAGGTTGGATAGTGAAAGGCGACTGATAGTCCAGTCTGTCCATTCTCAAGCAGGAATTTATATCTCTTATTCGTATCAAAGCAGGTACCAAAACCTGCAAACTGTCTCATCGTCCAGAGCCTTCCTCTATACATAGTGGGTTGGACCCCTCTGGTAAATGGATAGCAGCCCGGAAATCCGAGGTCCTTCTCATAGTCAAGTTGTGCAACATCCGCCGGTGTTGAGAGCTCCGGCACCTCCATATCCGAGACGGTGGAGAATCTATTCAGTCTCGGTGGAAGTTTTTCAAAATTCTTTAAATAGACCTTCTCCTTCCACTCTTTATACTCAGCCTCTATTTTCTCCTTCTCTTCCTCTGAATACATACTAAAACCTCCTATCTCTCAATTCCATCTCTGGCGTCAACCCCCTTCATATAATAATGTTTTATCTCTCTCACCTCAGAGACAAGGTCTGCTATATCCATAAATTCCCTGGGGGCGTATCTGCCAGTCAGGACTACCTCTACATTCTCTGGTTTCTCTTTGAGGATTCTGATGACCTCATTTTTATCAATCAATTTAAAATCTGCCGCTACATTTATCTCATCCAAAACTACTATATCATATTCGCCGCTCTTTATAATCCTCTCTGCAAGTCTGAGTGCCTCCTGTGCCATCTCAATATCTATCTTTTCAGGGTTCTCCTTACTCACGAAGTCGGGTCTTCCCATCTGTTCAATAGTAATAAGTCCATCTGTAAACTTTGCTGAATTGAGTTCACCGTAGACGATCTGCCCCTTCATAAATTGTATGATATAAGATTTGAACCCATGACCCGCTGCACGGAAGCAGAGCCCGAGCGCAGCCGTAGTCTTTCCTTTACCATCCCCTGTATAGAGTTGAATAAGCCCCTTCTCAAGTCTTCCTCTATCCTGCATTTTTTAATATCTCCCTTGCTATAACTATGCGCTGAATCTCGCTGGTTCCTTCATAGATTGTTGTAACTCTCACATCCCGGTAATACCGTTCAACATTATACTCCTCAATATATCCATATCCGCCGTGAATCTGAATAGCCTCGGCACAGACCTTATTTGCGATCTCGGTTGAATAGAGCTTTGCCATTGATGCCTCCTTTGTATAGTGCCTCTTCTTCTCCTTTAGAAATGCTGCCCTGAGAGTGAGGAGTCTTGCCGCATCAATCAGGGTGGCACAGTCTGCTATCTTCCATTGAATTGCCTGAAATTCGCTTATCTTCCTGCCAAATGCTGTTCTATCAAGTGAATATTTTACCGCTGCCTCCAGTGCAGCGTCTGCAATGCCAATCGCCTGTGAGGCTATACCTATCCTGCCACCATTTAAGGCCGTCATACCTATCTCAAATCCCTTCCCCTCAGATGCGAGTAGATTCTCTGCCGGGACTGCACAGTCACAGAAGTCAAGAGAGACTGTATTGGAGGCTCTCAGCCCCATCTTCTTCTCCTCCTTGCCAACTATCAACCCCTCTGTCCCTCTCTCCACCACAAAGGCAGATATCCCTTTCTTCCCTTTTGACTTATCAGTAACCGCATAGACTATAATACAACCGGCATAGGCACCACTTGTTATAAACACCTTATTCCCATTGAGGATGTATTTATCGCCCTTCTTCACGGCGGTGGTCCTTATTGCACCTGCATCCGAACCGGCGTGGGGCTCAGTGAGCGCAAATGCACCTGCCACATATTCACCAGATGTAATTTTTGGTATATATCTCTTCTTTAAGTCTTCGCTACCATATTGATTGATAATCTCTGCAACCATATTTGTAACAGACATAGTTACGGCTGTGGACGCACACGCCTTTGCTATTTCTGACAGTGCGAGCGAATATGCCACCACCCCGGACCCTGCGCCACCATACTCCTGAGGGATATTTACTCCCATAAGCCCAAGTTCTGCGAGCCTCTTTAGAATCGCCTTAGGGAAGTGCCCTTCTCTCTCATATTTTCCTGCAACAGGGGCAATCTCCTTTCTGGCAAAATCCCGTGCCATATCCTGAATCATCTTCTGTTCTTCTGTGAAATCAAAATTCATTGTTCCACCTCATCATCTTCCCTTAAATTGTGGTGCCCTCTTCTCCAGAAACGCCCTCGCCCCTTCCTTCTGGTCCTCTGAGCCAAAGAGCGTAATAAAGCAGAGTTTCTCAATCTCATTCGCGGTCTTAAGGTCGTGATCCATCCCGAATATCATTGCACGTTTTGCTGCCTTAATTGCAAGGGGACCTCTCTTCATTATTGTCCTTGCAACCTCCTTTACCTTTGTCATAAGCTCTGCCTGTGGAAAGACATTATTCACAAGCCCTATCTCCTTTGCACGAGAGGCCGGGATCTTTTCGCCAGTGAAGACCAGTTCCTTAGCAAGGTGTCTCCCGATCAATCTCTGTAATCTCTGAGTTCCACCAAACCCCGGAATTATTGCGAGTGTTACCTCCGGAAGACCGAAAAATGCGTTTTCAGAGGCATATATCATATCACAGGCAATCGCGAGTTCCGTCCCTCCTCCAAGCGCATATCCATTCACAGCGGCAATCACAGGTACAGGGAATGCCTCAATCGTATCCATCACTCTCTGTCCAAGGTCTACAAATGCCCTCGCCCCTTCGGGTGTGAGTGTTGGGAAGGTTGAGATATCCGCCCCTGCAACGAATGCCTTATCTCCCGCGCCAGTAAATATAAGAACCTGCGTCTTATCATTATTCTTTATTTCATAAAGGGCGCATTCTATCTCATTTAATGTCTCCACATTTAAGGCGTTCAGAGATTTTGGTCTGTTAATTGTAATCGTAAAGATCCCATCTTCAAAAGTTACAATGATATTCTTGTATTCCATAGTCAAAACTCCTTTTTAATACTTATAAAAACCTCTTTTTGTCTTTCTACCGAGCCACCCTGCATCTACATACTTTCTTAGAAGCGGACAGGGCCTATATTTGCTCTCCCCAAGCCCTCTGTGTAAGACCTCCATAATAGATAGACAGGTATCCAGACCAATCAAATCTGCAAGGGCAAGAGGCCCCATCGGATGATTGGTACCAAGTTTCATCCCATTATCTATATCTTCTGGGGTCCCGAGCCCTTCATAGAGGGCATATATCGCCTCATTTATCATCGGCATAAGTATCCTGTTTACAATAAAACCGGGCGAGTCCTGTGAGGTTATGCAGACCTTCCCCATCTTCTCAGCAAGTGACTTTGTAGTATTATATGTCTCATCATCTGTTGCAAGCCCCCTTATTAATTCTACAAGTTGCATAATCGGGACGGGATTCATAAAGTGCATACCTATTACCTTCTCAGGTCTCCTTGTTGATGATGCAATCTTTGTAATTGGGATTGAGGATGTATTTGTGGCAAGAATTGCGTGTGGCGGTGCTATCTCATCCAGCTCCTTAAATATATTGAGTTTGAGTTGTTCATTCTCGGTGGCTGCCTCAATATAGATGTCACAATCCCTCAGGTCAGATATCTTTGTATAACATGTTAAGTGATTCATTGCAGAGTGAACCTGTTCCTCCGTGAGCCTCCCCTTCTCCAGAAATTTTCTGAGAGATTTTACAATGTTATCTCTACCTCTGTCCAAAAACTCCTCTTTGATGTCCATCATCTTTACATTAAAATTGTATGTCATTCCGACCTGGGCAATGCCAGAGCCCATCTGCCCCGCACCAATGACTGCAATAGTCTTGATATTCATAATTAGGCTCCGTTTATGTTGTAAAAACCAGCCCTCTTCGGGCGGAGATATATTATTTTATATGTGAGTTATAGTCAAGATAATATACGAGGCAGAGCAAAGCTCCACCATTAAGGCTATTGCCATGAGCCCTTACGGGCTTATGTCTAAACGGTGCTTGAGGTTCAGATAAAACTGTGTCTGTGTAATTTTTTCTTGCATCATTTGCAATCCTTTAAATCCCACTTGGTTCAGATAAAACAGATACAATAGAGTTTTTCAAAAATGCTCCAAAACATAGTTTAAATCCACTTGGTTCAGATAAAACTTGTTTAACAATTTACGAGCGCAAAAAAGATCTCTCGTAGTTTAAATCCACTTGGTTCAGATAAAACCAAACAGCGAAAAATATTAAAGCTAATTTGGAAATACTTTAAATCCCACTTGGTTCAGATAAAACCATCCTCTCTGAATGCCTAACTTTGAAATCTCATTCCTTTAAATCCCACTTGGTTCAGATAAAACATATATCCAGATATAAATCTACCTTAATTCTGGACTTGCTTTAAATCCCACTTGGTTCAGATAAAACTCAGGCTGATTTTTTCAAGTTCTACTTCTATATTTTCCTTTAAATCCCACTTGGTTCAGATAAAACGAAAAGTTAAGTCAAGTTAATTGGGGGGAGTTGTATACTTTAAATCCCACTTGGTTCAGATAAAACTTGCCAGCGTAATAGCAAACA
>JBMFOP010000030.1:0-32313 GCA_049969675.1 Myxococcota bacterium
ATTAAGTAATATGTATGTAGGAGTAAAAACTCAAATTTCCACATTAGGGTCTTATTACTCAGAATAAAAGAGTCCGATATACAAAAGATATAAAAGGATTTTATTACATAAAGGATAGATGCCTGACGAATATTTTCCCCAACTTTATAACAAAAGTTATCGTCTGTAAATAGAGAGCAACCTTTTGAGTGAATATAGTATTCTGGATGTGCTAATAAAGATAAGTGAGAGGTTTTTAATCCGCTTAATAGCCCTTGAAATAGCCAGACAAACGAGGAGATTGATAGAAAAAAAGAGACCATCATATTACTTAAAAATTGGGAAGTTAGGGATTAGTATCTTTGGACAAATCTATGATTGCGTAAGCAAATTTTTTAGTTGGAATAAGAAAACCTCATGGTTAGAGAAGCAAACCACTTTGTGGTTGGTGAAACAAACTGATTTTCAGCTGGTGAAACAAACTTTTGGTTGGTGAAAAGCAGAACTCCTCGCGATTAGCAAAGAAAATTTTTAATTGGCAAATCAAATTCAAATAAAATTCTATAGATTTTTTTACAGGGCAGTATATGAGACGAAGGCTGATTAGGGAGCAAAGGGATTTAGTTGTTGGGGACAATTTGTAGTGATGTTATTTTGCCAATCTATTCAGTCAGTCTATTTACATAGTAATTTTTCCTGTAAAGGTCAGGGACTCTTCCTCTCTTCTGCTTTGAGATATTATAGATAGCAGTTTTAATAATATGATTGATATCACCTTCACCATCATAGAACAGATTCAGGATACAGGCATTATATTCCTTCTGAATTCTCTCAAAAACACCGCTTGAGATGGTGCCGGGCATACAGTTAAATGGGGACACATTGATGATAAGGGAGACTCCACTCTTAATAAATTCAATGGCGCGGCCAATAGTAATTATCGTCTCCCCCTCAAATAATTTACTTACATACCTTGAGCCCAATTCAATAGTCTCGCTTACATCCGGTTCCACTCTATTAGCCAGTATTGGCAGCGTAATATTAAAGAATTCTCTCTCAGTCATTCTGAAAAACTGCTTAAATAAGATCGCCTTTGTAATACTCAAGGGGTCCTTCTCCCTCAACCCTTCCTGCTGGAAGAAAAGACGCATCTCAGAGACATAATGAAACCACTCGGACAATGGAGTAAGCCATACCTCAGCGCCAGCCTCTTCTACATATCTTATCAGTTTCTGATTTGAGAATGGCTCTGACCTTACATAAATCTCACCCATCACACCTACAATTGGGAGATTTCTGCTCTTATCAATAGATATCTTAGAAAAATCCTCAACAGCCTCTCTCATAATCTCAAAAAGGTTCATATCCCTCTCTATCCCTCTCTCAAATGTCTTGATATATCGGGATAGCACCTTATCTGTTGTGCCCTTTATCGTCTCATAAGGCCTAATTTTCATTGCCATCTTATAAAGTAGGTCGCCAATAATCACAGAGTACCAGAGGCGCATTCTTAGACTTACGGAGAGTCCTCTATAAGTATTGTATGCGGCAGGGGAGATAATTATTATATCTTCTATCCCCGCCTTCTTAAGGGCTATCTCTGAGAGGATTGCATACTGTCCAAATCTACAGGGACCGGTTGCTGTGGGCATAAAGTATGCGAGTTCGGACGGCAGATATCCCGATCTATTTATAAAATCAAGTAGTGAACCCAGCGTTACTATCATCGGAAGACACTCAGAACCGCGTGTATACATCTTCCCTATATTAAAGGATTCATAAGTAGTCTCTGGAAGAGGAAGTGACCTATATCCCTCACATCTGAATGAGGCTGCAAATAATCTACTCGTTATCTCATGCATCGGAGGAATCAGGACTATTCTCTCAGAAAGCGGTTTTGTTGTATTCCTTGCAGTATTGAGAGATACAGGCTCTCCACTCTCAGATTTGAGCACCTCTGCAAACGCCTCAATGCGGGTCTGATATCCTGCATCAGCTCCATGCTCATCTATCTCCAGAATAAGCATAGGTTTCGAAGCCATTATATCTTCTGCAATAGAGAGGAGAAATGAATCCGGTCCACACTTAAAATTTGAGATATAGACTGCATTGAGCCTCTTATTTCTTGCGACATTTATAAGTGCCGAAATGATCCTCTGCCCATATTCCCAGTAGATATTCTCAAAACGTCCTTTCAATAGATTAATATCAAATGGAACCATATCAATAGGAATTACCTTAAATCCAAGTTGTGCAATCTTTGCGGGGATTGAGAGGTTTACATCTCCATCTATACTATTATAAGGCCTCCCTATTACCACTATCGCCCTCTCATCCTCCTTAAGGGATGAGATAATCTCCTTCCCTTTCTCTTCAAGTGCCCTCTCTGTATCTCGTTGAATCTGCATAGCCTTTTCAAAGGCATCTTTCAACTTTAGATAGGTTATCTTTATATCCTTACTCTTTAGTTCTTCATAAATGAGATTCAGAATCTTCTCCTCTCTCATCCTCATATCAAGAGGAAATGAGATGAGCCTTTTTTCATCCTCTCCTCTCATTGCAAATATACTCTTTACCATTGAACCGAGCGATGAGAGATATGGGCAGAAGAGACTATTCGTGGTTACATTATTTCGCTCCTCTGATATCATATCGGGAACAAGGATAAAGTCAGTCCTGGCAACATCTACAAGATATCTAATATGCCCATGTGCCACTTTGACTGGATAACAGAAATCAGAGGTAAGTACATAGGATCCCAATGAGAGAATCCCGCCATCCGTCCTTCTGGATATAACAGGTCTCATTCCAAGCAGTGCAAGGAGGTTGTAAAAGAAGGGCAGATAAGAATATGTGGAGAGTGCTCTCGGTATCCCTACTGTAAATCTATAATCCTTATTCACCGGTAGGAGTGAGTCTCTAATTATCTTCTCCCTGACATTATAAGGTTCATAATTGGGTGAGTGTCTTGAAACCGATTCATCCTCTTCCCTGCCACACATATATCCCCACGAAGAGATAGATTTGCCATTTTGACCTATTGCGGTAAATATCTGACATCTATTTGAACATAGCCTGCACTCCCTTTTTGAGACATTTATATCTGAATCTAAGAGTTCAAATCCCCTAAATCTACTCTTAAAATTACTATAATTATGTCTCTGTTTTAAGATGACCGCTGCACCGTAAGCGCCATTTATATAACAGTATGGGCTCACATTTACTCTCACATTCAAGAGATTCTCGATCGCTGCCACAAGCCCTTTATTCCTCGCTGTGGCACCCATAAAGACGATATTCTCTCTATCAATCCGGCGATTTCCAACCACCTTTGTGAGATAATTCTGAATAATAGAATAGTGAACAGCCGCCAGTACCTCTTCCCTTGAATATCCTTCCTTCAATAACCTGTTGATATCCTGTTCCATAAATACAGTACATCTATCTGAGGTATATGGTGGTAAAATACCCTCAACCTTATTACCGACTTCATTTATATCAAATCCGAGCCTCTTTGCCTGTTCCTCAATAAATGAGCCTGTGCCAGCTGCACAGACATAGTTCATATTAGAATCCACCACCTTCTTATCTTCAATCCTTATATACTTTGAATCCTGTCCACCAATCTCAAATATCGTCTTTACATCGGGGAAGAGAGATACTGCCCCCTCTGCGTGCGCGGTAATCTCATTGATTATCAAATCTGCGCCAAAGAGTTCGCCTATAAGTCTTCTTCCACTCCCTGTGGTTGCAAAACCGAGAATCTCAATTTCGGCATTATACCTCTTTTTTAAGGAGAGCATCGCAACAAAGAGTTTTTTTGCAGAAAGAATAGGCTCACCTGAAGTTTTACGATAGAAATCAGCAACTATCTTATTCTGTTTATCAACTATGGCACATTTTGTGCTTGTTGAACCTATATCCATTCCCAAAAATACAGATACCTTTTTATTTGAGATATCCTCATATAGTCTTACCTCTGTCCCATCTACATCTACATATGAGGTCAGAGAGAGGTCCTCGGGGAATTGAGACAGATTCAGTCGGAGCGGTGGCCTCAACCTCTCTCCCTTTCTAATCGCACCGGTACTATTTAAGATTGCATAAATACTATCAAATGGATAACCGCCATCTTTTAGTGTAAGTATTGCTGCACCAGCTGCACCAGAGACCTCTGAATTATCCGGTATAAAGACTCTTTCGCCAAGAACCTTTTTTAGCCAGTACATTACCTCGTTATTTAGAGTAAGTCCGCCGAGAATCAATATATCATCTTCTATCATCTTACCTCTAATAAGGGTCTGAAATATCGTTGTTGCAAGTCCTTTACAGAGCCCCGAATAACTCTCTTCCTTACTATAACCCTCCTGCTGCCTGTGTGTAATATCAGATTTGGCAAATACCGCGCATCTTGTTGCAATAGATGGAGGATCTTCAATCCTCTTAAATTGTCTCACCATATCATAATTGAGGCCAAGCCTTGAGAGCTGTTCATCAACAAAAGAACCGGTACCTGCAGCACAAAGCGAATTTGTAGCAATATTCTCAATCTCTCCTCTCTCATTCAGTCTTACATATGAGAGTGAACCAGCCCCAATATCAATAATATGCCTTATCCCTCCAGAGATGTGAGTTGCAAAGGCTATATTGCTCCCGATAATATCCAGCGGTCTTATATCATTTGAAATCCTTTTTAGTATCTCAGAGGCACTACCCGTAATATTAAAACTCTCTGGCTCAAATGAGCGAACCTCCTCAATAATATTTGCCAATGCCTTTATTGGCTCAAAGTAGTGTCTGATATACCACTTTCTTTCAATATCCCCTTTTTTATTAATTATACATACCTTAACAAACATCATCCCTATATCAATTCCTAAGTATCTCATACAGGATTACCTTCCACAGAAAATAAGACCATAGGTTTTTTATCACATAAAAACTATGAGTCAAGCGCTAATATTTGGCTGGGGGAAAAAAAAGGCGGTAGAAGCTACCGCCCTGTAACATCTGACTGAAATTTATCTAATCTAATAGCACTGCGCCTCATAGGTAACAACAATTGTCGCACCTTTTGGAGGAACCGCATTTGCACCAAAGTAGATAGAGTTGTGGTCCGGGTCATATTGATAGCCATTTACCGGGTCCTTATTGACTGGCTGTCCATTGACCGTCACTTTAATTGTATTCGGGTCCGCAGGTCTTGAGAGATAATATTCCACCTGAGCAGTCCATACATCAATCCCGAGTTCATTCAGCTTATCTCCCCAGGTTGTATCACATATAGAATATGCCCTGCCATTTCCAACCTTCTTCCAGAAGTCAAGGTATCGTTTTGCCGCATAGGCACCGTTACCATTCTGGGTATCCCCACAGTCTGTCGCATTTGGTGGATTTGAGATAGTGCCGTGCCTGTCCAGACCACAGATGATATTTGCAGAGAGTAAATCCGTATTTCTTACACCTTTAATCTGTTTGAAGAAGTCCACATAATAATCTACACCTGCCGGGGATTGGTCATCTTCATCCGAAAGCACAATCAGGGCAAGCTTTGAAAACTTTGTATTTGTATTTCTTAAAAATCCTTTATTCCCCTGTGGGTCATTTATGATCGGGTCAGATAGTGCCATCTTCATAGCCTCAAGACAGGCCTCCTGCTCATCAGAGCAACAGGTTCCTACTGTGGCATTTGCTGCAAATGCCTTGTTAAAGTCGGTTGTAACAGGGTCAAATGCAGGGTCCCTCGGTGCGGCTGGAGGATAGTTGGCAATAATCTTTGGATATCCACTCTTTGCATATAAAACGCCCGGATAGTTCATAACACCATTTATCTTTTCTGGGTCATTTATCTCTGAGGTAATCACACCGATGTTGAAGTCAATCTTGTAATCACCTGTAACCGGGTCTTTCACCGTTGCATAATTGGAAAACTTAGGGAAGTTCCCTGCGAGCATTGACTGCTCATCTCCCATTGAGCCAGAGTTGTCCACACACCACAGCACATCCACAATCGGCTTATCAGATTGTTTGAATGTATCGGTAACATTCTTATCGGGTGTCGCCTCACCTCTCAATGGAACCTCAACATAACCATTGTTGGCATTTGGTGCATCTGTCTGGATCCTGAGCTTACCAGTCTCAACTCCACTCTGCACAGAAGGTCTGTATTTGATCTTGATGATAATTGAGGTATTGGGTTGAATGGTTGTGGCACCACCCGGCTTGGAAGTAATAATAAAAGGAGGACTTGAGACAGCAGAGATGTCAGGTCCTACCGTCAGCTGTGCGGTTCCATTATTATATAACTTTACAACAATCTCCTGTGAATTACAGCCATATGTTACAATACCGAAATCAATTGGATTGGGCAGTACATCAAGTCTTGAATTGACACCGGTACACTGCAGTTTTACACACCAGCCCGGTGAACTCTCCAAATTACAGGTCGGCTGATTTGATGCATTTGTCCCTATATAGAGGTAGTTATATGTTCCAAATGTATCTGGAATACCCATTGAGTTAGGGGCAGAACCAGTTCCAGTTGGACAACATTTGGATTCAATCTTTGTAAAATTGCCTACATCAACAGTGGTGCCATTATAATTTTTTAGTAGAGAGAACCAGGGACCTGTCATCGTCCCCTTCTTTACAGTGTTAATCATACATATATCTGCACCTTTATTCTCCATCAATATGCTCTTTGTACTGCAGGCACCTTTTGCCACATTCCCGAAGTTGAGTGAGGAAGATGGAGTGACAGTAAACTGACAGGTGCCTTTCTGAATAACGGTCGCCTTCATATTGATTTTAATATTGCCGGAGCCATAGTTGACAGTCGCTGTATCTGTATATGTCCCAAGATTATTATCCGCCTGAAATCTAATAGTCACAATTCCTTTTTCACCGGGTTGAATCTTAAATGCATAAGGGGAGATGATATTTGTCTGTTGACCTGTCTTATTCTCCTCAACCACTTTTGTTATTGAGAATTTATTACCTGTCAATCCTCCAATACTGACTATATCACAATCAGCATTCCCGATGTTCAGTATATTAAATGATTGCTCCTTTGAGCCATTTTGCAAAACATTTCCGAAATCCAGAAAGTTTGGGTCAAGCTGAATCCTGCACTCAGGTGCGGTCTGGCAGTATCCATACATTCTGGCATAACCAACACCATTTGAGAGCGACGGGTCATTTGCAGAGATCTTAAGTTGTGCCATATTAACTGAATCGGGAGATGAGCAGCTCTTCGGCTGATAAAAGACATTTGCATTTACAAACTGACCCGGCTGAAGTGTTATGGGTAGATTCTGACCAACCCCTTCATAGCCAAAGTCACCCTCTGCATTATTTATAAACTCAATACTTGAAAGTATAAGTTCCTTTGTACCACAGGACAAGATCTTTATCTGTCCGGTTGATTTCTGACCCACTGTTGTCGTGGGGAAGGTCAGGTTAGATGGATCCACACATATCCTCGGTGCAATACCCTTGGCGGTCAACTTTACATAGACTGTACTTAATACCCTGTCATCACTGACCACTTTAAGGGCGCCCACATCCTCACCACCTACAATTGCCCTGTATCTCACTGTTACAATCTGCGAATAACCGGTCTGGGGGTACTCATTGAGTGTCCCACTAAAAGAACCGGATGCCGGGTCAATCATATAAAATTCATTATTGCTACTTGTTTGAACCATACTATTAAAATCACAGTTTGATTTTGATTTGGGGCACTGAACTACATGTGCATCAATGATGTTTAGAGGATAGCCTCCCATATTCTTGATAATAAATTTTGCGGTTGCCTCCTTGTTTATATCCAGTTCACCAAAGTTCTTCTCCACACAGAAGGTAGGCTGCCCGTTTACCGGTGCACAACTGGACTGGCATTTTACCTCTTTATTATTCTCATCCAGCAGACACACATCAAGGTCAGTCTTTGCGCCCTCTCCCTTTATCTTCACCACCACCTCACTCGTTTCACCTGTAGATTTATTCGTATAGTAAGAGAGGTGTAACTCAGCAGTATCAGCCCCAACCGCCAGAGGGGCATAGGATATATCTATTTTCTCAGACTTGCCAGATTGAATAACCATATCAGAGATGCTGTCAAGCCCCTTATTCCCAACCATTGCACTATAGGGCTTTGCCGTCTTGTGGGAGATCAACCTTATCTCTGCACCTGCAAAGCTCAGTTCTGCCTGACCTTTATTGGTTATCTTAAGCTCTCTCTGCGCAGTAGAGCCTATAAGTACCTTCCCGAAATCGATCTCCTCGGCACTCGGTAAAGGCTCGGGTTTAATCTGTGTAAGTCCTGTTCCACTATCATCACATTGACAGGCAAATAACATCAGTGAAAACATTAAAAAACTTAGGAAGAAGACTCTTCTCATCTCTGACCTCCTTATCAAGTTTTGATTATATCAAAAAGTGGAACCTGATGTCAATCTAATATGCATATTAAAGATATGAATTTTTATACCACGCTCATAGCCACCTTTTAGACAAAATAATGACCAATATTTATTTAATGATTTCAAAGAGTTAATCACAAACCATCACTCTGACAACTGAGTCAGATAATAAAGCACCAGCATAATAACCGCCACAAAAAATAAAGCAACAAGCAGATATTCAACTCCGATTATGGGGAGGAGGATTAATGGAACCGCGATGGCTGAGAGCATGGCGCCAATACTATCCGAGTAGTCAATAATAGAGGCAGTGTAAATGATGGATTCTCTATTTGCATAACTGGTGGCCGTTGAGAGCTTCCCGAAGATTATTCCAGTAAGTGCCCCATTCAGAAATAATAATAAGAGCAAAAATATAATTTTTTGATATGGGATGAGCAGGGATATAGGGAGTAAAAGATTTATGGCAAAAAACAGAATAGACGAGTATTTTATTTTTATAAAAAAGACCGAACCTACAGTCAATCCACTCATAAAAAGTGAGAACAGCAGTGCCATAAAATAATAGATGGTCCCTGCCTCTACCTGAAACTTATAAATAATTATAAATTCAACGGCCATTGAGAAGAGACCCTGATAGAACATCAATATACCAGAGGAGAGATACCTACTCTTTTTCAAGAAATATGAGAGTAGAATGGGCAACAGAAGAATTGCTATAATCACAATTGTCAATTTATACCACGAATGTAATAGAAACGATTCTCCTTTACTATTTACCGACATCTCCCACAGAATAAGATTAAGAAACATACCCTCTGGATTGAGATCTGAATTTATTTTCCCATCCGATTGTTCAAGGATTTTAAGAATTCTCTCATTGTTTTCATTCTGTAGTGCAAGACTCATAATCTCCGGTTCAAAGTCACAATCTGATATATTTAACTTTTTATATCTTGAAACAAGACTGTTGAGTTCAAGGTCAAAATCTGACTCTGACGAGAGAAGATATGTTCGGTCATATTCAAATGGTTTTACCACCCGAAATTGATTCTTCAGGGCACCATAGACCGAAACCAGAAACTCCTTCTTCTTTTCTGATGGTACAGATGAGACAGAGGGGAGTGAAATAAGCAGAATACCATCTTCTTTCAAAACTTCTTTTACCTCACCAAAAAACTCAACCGAATAAAATCTGTTTAATTGTAAATTGATTGGCTCTGAGATATCCATTATCACCACATCATATCTCTTCCTCTTGCCCTTAATATATCTTCTCCCATCATCAAAGATAATGTTAATTTTTGAAAATATTTTTCGAGCATCTACAATATGTTCCTGCAAAAATCTTATCAACCCACCATCATATTCAACATAATCAATCCTTACATCGTGCTCTTTGATGTGTCTTAAAATATCAAGGGATGCCTCACCCACTATTAATACATCAGTTGCCTTCTCAGGCACAGACATTAAAAGATGAGCCAGAAGTTTATAGTTATAATCATCACCTATCAGCTTTGAAAATCTGTTGTTTACAAAGAGTGCATACTGCTCAGACCTTCTGGTAAGTATATATCTATTGTAATTCGTATCAACAAAAGAGAGAAATTCATATCCCTTATTCTGTCTTAGAAAGGAGTCTTTAATTATTATTTTATCAATATAGAAAGTTGATATAAGTCCAAAAACACACCCAGACAAGAATAGTACAATTTTAATACATTTATATTCTGGCCTTTGCTGAAAAGCGATTGAAAAAAGAAAGGAAATTCCATACGAGAAGAAGAGCAAAACAAAATGACCTATACCGATTCCAAATGCAAATATTGCGAGGAGATATCCAATTACAAGCCCCATAGACTCAATACCATAGACCAGAGCCACAATATTTTTCTTATCCAACACCCCCGAATGTGCACAGAGAAAAGGGAAGGAGATTCCAGAGATGAGAGACGGCAGGCTTATTGAAAGGAGAGTTAGAATTAGCATAATCTTTACATCCAGAAGCGTACCCGGTGGAATATCAAAGATAAACTTTGCATATCTTAAAAATATTATTGAGAGGGATGAGAAAAAGAAACCAAGTACAGGGAAGATATAAGCAGGAGCAGAAATAGTCTTCTTCAGAAATACCCAAATAAAGGCACCAATTGCATTTGATAATAGCCAGATTGAGAGCACCAGACCGATAGATATCTCATTCCCCTCAGCGATACAAAGATATTCTCTCAGAAGGACTGTCTGAGTGACAGATAGGGCAGAACCCCAAAGGAGAATAAATATCAGAGACCTATTTGCTAATGAGAGATTCATTTCCAAAAATCATAACATAAAATTAAAAGAGACGGGTTACCTTCTGTCATCTCTTAGACTTAATCTCCGCTGCTGCCCCACCACTGTAAAATCTTATCTCCACAGAATCACCTATCTCAATCTCCTCAGAATTACGAACTGCCTTCTTCCCCTTATATACAACAGAATATCCCTTTTTGAGTATATTTTCTGGATTTAAGAGATTGAGTCTTGTGATATTGTGCTCAAGCACCTCTCTCTTCATATCCAGAGAATTGAGAATCGCCCCGCCGAGCCGTAGATTAAAACGTTCCACTCGCTCTGAATATGTCCGTACTATATTATATGGTGAGTATCTCTCAAGAGATGTCCGATATTCAGATATTCTATCAGAGTAAATAATGAGTTGATTTCTGATTGCGATATTGAGTCGGTTAGTCTTAAGATCCAGGTCCTTTATTCTCAAATCAAATCCCTCCTTATCTCTGTAAAATACATTTATGAATCGCTTTATTATCTGCTCATATTTAAGAGTATTCTCTTTTATTGCATCCGTTAGTCTCTCCACATAATCCCTGATCACCTGGGCGATCTCCCGCAAATCTTTTACGATATATTCCGCTGCGGCTGTAGGTGTAGCCGCCCTGTAGTCAGCTACATAATCTGCAATTGTAAAATCTATCTCGTGACCTATGCCCGTTACAATAGGAATCCTGCTCTTTCTAATGGCATATGCCAGAGCCTCATCATTAAAGCAGAAGAGGTCCTCAAACGAACCTCCTCCCCTGATTATTGCAATAACATCTACATCTGAATTATCATTAAAGTAATTTATACCAGAGATAATATCTTCAGATGACCCCTCCCCCTGTACCCTTGCACCGTATACTACAACTTTAATAAATGGATTTTTATTATAAACTGTCCTCAAAAAATCCCTTACTGCTGCACCATATGGACTTGTTATAACACCTATATGAAAAACATATTCGGGAATTTCTCTCTTCAACTCCTCTAAGAAGAGCCCTTTTTCAAAGAGCCTTTTCTTTAATTCCTCAAACCTTAGATAGAGATCTCCCAGACCATCCATAACAACCATATCCACAATAATTTGATACACACCGCGAGGGGCATATACGGATATAGCCCCACCTACAACAATTCGGCTTCCATCCTTAAAATTTATTTTAATATTCTGTCCTCTGAATAGAACCGCAGATATCTGACTCCTCTCATCCTTTAGAGTAAAATATGCATGTCCTGCATCAGAGACCCTGAGATTGCTCACCTCTCCTCTCACAAGGACATACCCAATCTCACTGTCCAGCACTGCACCAATCTTTTCAGTTAGTTCATTTACCGAATATACTCTGTGATTTGAATTGAAAACGAATCTTCCCATCTAATCTTCTGAGCCCTTATTCTTGCCATTCTCTTTCTTCTGCTCAATATTATATCTCTCAAGCATATTATATAGGGTCATCCTTTCAACTCCTAATATCTGAGCCACCTTCGTCTTATTATTCTTAAATTCCTTTAAGAGAAGCCTCAAATATCTTGAAGTAAAAGTATCAAGTGTAGGCCTGTCGTCAACGATATTGAAATAACTTATACTCCTCTCCCCTTCCTCTATCTTTATATCCTCATTTATTCCTTCGCTCTGATATAGAGGTACCTTCTTCACCCCATTTACAGGAATAAGTACATCAGATTCACCTGAAAACTCCTTCTGACCTTTTGTAATATTTCGTGGCAATTCTTTGGGCGTAATTATCCCCTCAAAGCTCAGCGATACAGCCCTCTCAATAGCATTCTCAAGCTCTCTCACATTACCGGGCCATCTGTATTGCCTTAACATCTCCATAGCTGTGGACGAGATCCCTCTCATAGGTTTGTTCATCTTAGACGAGAACTTTCTTATAAAGTGATGAACCAACAACTCTATGTCATCTCCGCGCTCTCTCAAAGGCGGGAGCCTCAATGTCAACACATCCAGTCTGAAAAAGAGGTCCTCTCTGAATCTCCCCTCCTTTACTTCATTCTCAAGGTCTTTATTTGTTGCCGCAATTACCCTTACATCAGCATTCAATATAACATTCCCACCTACCCTCTTAAACTCCCCGGTATCCAGCACCCTCAGTATCTGTGCCTGCATCTTTGGTGAGATATCCCCAATCTCATCCAGAAATATAGTTCCACCATCCGCCTCTTCAAAGAGCCCCCTCTTCTGAGATATCGCACCAGTAAATGCCCCCTTTTCATGTCCGAAGAGTTCACTCTCAAGGAGGGATTCAGCAAGCGCTGTACAATTTATCACCACAAATGGTCTCTCCGCCCGTCGGGAGTTCTTGTGAATGGATCTTGCCACAACTTCTTTACCTGTACCACTCTCTCCAATGATTAAGACAGTAGAATCAGTTGGGGCTATTGATGCAACCTGTTTGAAGACATTGATCATCTCCTGACTCTTACCTACAATATCAACACTCTCATATCTCTCTTTAAGACTATAGGTCAGGGCCTCCTTCTCTCTCAACAGGTCCCTGTGCTCAATCGCCCGTCTGATTGTTAGTTCAGCCTTCTGCAGGTCAAATGGTTTTGAGAGATAGTCAAAGGCACCAAGTCTCATAGCCATCATTGCATCATCAACCGAACCAAATCCAGTCATCATTATCACGATAATATCAGGGTAATTATTCTTTACCCATTTCAGCACCTCATACCCCGATATATTGGGCATCCTTACATCACAGACTACCACATCAATCTTTTTAGTCTTTATTGCCTCAATTGCCTCTCTACCGTCTGAATATTTATAGATAGAGTATACCTCCAGCTCTTCAAGATATGTAATTAGTGGAGCAATATTTTCAAGTTCATCATCCACAATCATTATATTGGACTTCCTCATATATTCCCCTCTCTTTTATCAATAAATGTAAAGGTAAAGATAGAACCCTTCCCAACAGTACTTTCTAATTCTATGGAGCCCCCCATAACCCGTGCTATCTCTTTACAGATAGCAAGTCCGAGTCCAGATGCCTTACCCTTATGCTTGGTAGTATAGAAAGGCTCAAATATCTTATCTTTTAACTCACTTGAAATCCCTACGCCATTGTCTTCTACTGATATAAAATATGTATTTTCATTTTTTCTACCAGCCGAGACCCTGATAAATCCCTTCCCCTGAATCGCCTCTCCTGCATTTGAGATAAGATTAATTATCACCTCTCGCAGCATATCCGGGTCAGTATAAACATATGACAGATCTGGCTCTATATTTAGCTCAATGCTTACAACCTCTTTTGATAGGGATGGAAGTAGAAAATCTATAATTTCAGAGAGAAACTCTTTTATATTTATTCGTTCTGAGTTGTGTCTATCCAGAGTCAGCACATCCAGAGCCTGTCTTATAATCTTCTCTATTCTTACTATCTCCTGCACAACAATCTCAAGTCTATTCTTCACATCATAATCAAGTTTATTGTTTGCAAGCACCAGTTGAATATGACCGGCTATTGAATTGAGAGGTGTCCCAAGTTTATGCGCAAGGGTCGCAACCAGATGCCCTAGTGCAATATTCTTCTCCTTCTCTATCACCTCTTTATTCTTCCTGTTGAGTTCAAATGAGCAGCGATTCACCTCCTCTGTTAACCACCTTATAAATTCATCTCGCTTTGCAATATCTCTCTTTATATCCTCATGACTCCTTTTGAATAACTCCAGAATATTGTCAAAAAATTCCGAGTCGACACACTCATCTGGATATTTAAAATGAGGATTCCTAATATAGTCCATCGCCTTTTTGATATTCTCCTGCATCCATTGTAGATGTCTGTTGATAATAAATTTAACACCGGTCGCAATAAGAGATGAAAAGAAGGCAGAGATCCCCAAAATATACAAAAGATATTTCCATTCAAATTCAACTGGCAAAAGAAGGCAGTAAAGTAGCATAGAAACTACAAAGATTGTAAAAATTATTATAATACCCGCTATCCTCATCAGTGTTTAAGAGAAATTAGATGGTCAAGTGATTCTGCGATCTTCTCAATCGGGATATTTTTATATCGCTCATTCCTGATAAATATCGTATATGCATATTCCATAAATCTATCTCTATCAATACCAGCATCCTTCTTACAGAGTTTCAATCTTTTAAGTAATACCTTCTT
Organism: Myxococcota bacterium; assembly: GCA_049969675.1. Lineage (GTDB taxonomy): Bacteria > Myxococcota > SpSt-1050 > SpSt-1050 > SpSt-1050 > SpSt-1050. The sequence goes on from JBMFOP010000030.1 coordinate 14,873, forward strand.
AATATTGTCAGGGAAACACAGATATGTACTCATTATCCTGCTACGACCTTTTAACACACAAACCCTGCTCTCCACAATCGCCTTTCTCTCTGTATTCTCAATCCTCGGGTCCACATCCACATAAAATCTATCCTTATCAAATATATCCTCAAGCACAGAGAACTCCTTCTCTTTCTTTGCAATCAAAAATATTGACCTTCTGGATCTAATCATTGCCTCAGCGATAACTTTCGTCTCCTCATCAAAGAGGCTTCCTCCATTCTGAAGAATATATTTAATGATTGGTCGCCTGATATATGGTGTATCGGCATCAATCAAAAGCCACTCCAGAAATGCATTTAACCTCTCTGAATAGAAATCTTCATCCTCATAGATATCTCCAACCTGAGAGAAGAATCTCTTCCTTTGAAGAGCTATCTGATTCTCATCAATGACCTCTTCCAGAAATGGATATATCTTTTCTAAAAAGCCCTCTAACATATTAGAGATCAGAGTAGACAATCCTTCCAGAGACGATTGTTGCAACTGCCTTCCCTTTCAATTTATAACCATCAAAAGGGGTATTTCTCGCCTTACTCAAAAACCTTGAAGAATCCACAACCCACTCCTTTTTCGGGTCAATAATAGTAATATTTGCCTCAGAACCTGCTGTCAGGCTATTTGGTGCAATTCCAATTACCTTTGATGGGCCTGTACTGAGCAGATATATTGCCCTCTTGAGAGATATAACGCCTTCATTGACCAGATTCAGAATAAGTCCAACTGATGTCTCAAGCCCCGCTATACCGGGTTTTGCAATATCAAACTCAACCTCCTTCTCTGCAGGTGAGTGAGGGGCATGGTCACTCGCAATACAATCTATTGTCCCATCTTTAATTGCCTTTCTGAGAGCCTGAACATCAAAGCGAGACCTCAGTGGAGGATTTACCTTAAGTAAGGTATCATATCCCGAGAGCATATCATCGCTGAGATAGAGATAGTGAGGGGCTGTCTCAGCCGTTATGTGCAGCCCTTTCCTCTTTGCCCTTTTTATATGGAATAGAGACTCGGCAGTTGAAATATGTGCAAGATGCAATCTACAGCCAGTAAGAGATGATAGCGCAATATCTCTGAATACAATTATCTCCTCCGCCTGAGGTGGAATTGGCCTCAGTCCAAATCGGGTTGAATATATCCCCTCATTCATAACACCTTTCCCACTGAGATTATGGTCTTCACAATGTGAGATTACGAGTAAGTTGTGAGTTGCGGCATACTCCATCGCCCTTCTCAGAATACCACTATTCATCACACTCTTTCCATCCTCTGAAATGGCTATCATCCCTTCCTGCTTCATACTGAAATACTCACAGAGCTTCTCACCCTTCTGTTCAATCGTAATGGCACCTATCGGCATAACCTTCACACCGTTTGCCATCCGTGCGCGCTCCATAATAAATCTCGTTGTAGCAGGATTATCATTTGGTGGAACAGTATTGGGCATACAGGCAATTGCAACGAACCCACCAGCGGCGGCTGCCTTACAACCGCTCTCAATGGTCTCCTTAAACTCCTCACCCGGCTCACGCAGATGCGTATGAATATCAATAAAGCCGGGACACACAATCAGATTTATTGCGCTCAAAACCTCCGCACCACGGACATTTAAGCTATGCTTTATCTCAACTATCTTACCCCTATCAATCAGGATATCAGCCTTTCTGTCAATATGATGTGTCGGGTCAATCAATCTTGCACCTTTTATCAAGAGCATATAGTTACTCCTTTTTTCTCCCTATTGTTATTGTTCTATACTCACCTTCTCTGCACCTCTTAAAAGGAATAAGACTGCCATCCTTACAGCCACACCATTCTCTACCTGATTTAATATCACGCATCTTTTGTCATTTACAACATCAGGAGATATCTCAACATTCCTGTTGATTGGACCGGGGTGCATTATTATTGCATCCTTCTTCAGATATCTCAGAACCTCCTTATTGAGCCCATATAGCATTGAATATTCCCTGATTGTAGGGAATAACCCCTCGGTCAATCTCTCAAGCTGGATTCTGAGCATCATCACCACATCTGCCCAGCTCAACGCCTCTTTCAGGTCATAACTCACTCTGACATTCATCTTTTCAATAGCAGTTGGAATTAGAGTTTTTGGACCCACCAGCATCACCTCTGCCTTTACCTTGTTAAGACCTATTATATTACTCCTTGCCACTCTTGAGTGCGCAATATCTCCCACAATGGCGACCTTTAATCCTTCCAGCTTATGTTTATACTCCCTCATAGTGTACATATCCAGAAGGGCCTGAGTTGGATGTTCGTGCAGACCATCTCCTGCATTGAGGACAGAGGCAGATACAATCCTGGAGAGATATAGTGCAGAGCCCGAAAAGGAGTGCCTGATAATCATAAAGTCCGGCTTCATCGCCATCAGGGTCTGGGCAGTATCTAAAAGTGTCTCGCCCTTTACAACAGCAGATGCAGACGATGTAATATTGACTATATCTGCTGAAAGCCTCTTTGCTGCTATCTCAAATGATGTCCTTGTGCGAGTAGATGGTTCAAAGAAGAGATTGATCACAGTCTTACCTTTCAGTGCGGGGACCTTCTTAATATTTCTGAGGGATATCTCCTTGAACATCTTTGCCTTATCCAGAATCAGATAAATCTCTTTTTCGGAGAGCTGCTCCATTGAGACAAGGTCTTTGTGTGGAAATACACCTTTCTTTATAACCTTAGGTATAGTCATAATCTCTATCTCCTTTCAAGAATAACAGCATCCTCTTTACGTCTTCCCTCTTCTACAAAGATTACATTTACTCTATCCACTTCCTGTGTCTTAACCTTATAACCGACAAATTCCGCATATACGGGAATCTCCCTATTCCCTCTATCCACGAGTACAGCTACCACAATCTTTTTGGGTCTCCCAAAATCAATAATCACATCTATCGCCGCTCTAATGGTCCTTCCAGTAAAGAGCACATCATCTATCAAAATAATTATTTTATCATTTACATCAAATAGCAGTTCTGTCTCACCTATTTCAGGTCGGGATAATGAAGAATCAATATCATCTCTATATAAAGTAATATCTACAATACCTTTCGGTATATCTGTCTTCAACCTCTTCTTCAAAATCTTATGTATCCTCTCCATAAGATATACACCACCAGTCCTTATCCCAATCAAGGCCAGCCTATCTACTGAACCGGAATAATGCTCTAAAATCTGCTCTGCCATACTCTGAATGATATTCTTAATATCATCGCTCTTTAATATTACTTTGGTTCCTCCTTTCACAATGTCCTCCTATCTTTTAATATGCTATATAATTCCCCATCGCAGTATGCTCTGCCGTGATATTTATTATATGTACATAATCAAAGGGGATATACTTTATCTGTTCCTGATAAATTAGCCTCGCCGAAACCTTTGAGCGCGAAGGTTCTCTTATTATTACGAGAGCGGTGGGGGGGATATTAAGACCATGCTCTTTCTTTAACCTCTCTGAAAATCTGTTTCTTATCAGTTCGTCCCTCTTATCTGTAAGTGCCTGATTTGCCGCACCAGAAACCGCCTCTTTTATATCATAATACCTGATTGCCACGGGGACATAAAGATACGAAAGATAAAAAACAGAGATTATTACAAGATATATAAGTATCTTTATTATCAATAAACCTTTTTGATTTATAATCTTCATACTCATTATTCCTCCTTATCCTGCAAGATTTTAGTTATCATTATTAAATCTGTTATGCAAGTTTATAACGCAACTAACGATTTAGAAAAAAATTTATAAAAATATTTGACAAGCAGATAAATTTATATTACTATGCGAAATGAATTTAAGGTTTTGGACGGAAAGTCCGAGATGTTTATTTCGTTTTTAACAAAGGAGGAACGAATGAAGAAGAACACGAAGGCACTATTATGGGTAATCGCTGTATTCTCAGTACTGGCAGTTGGCCTCTACATCGGAGGCTGCGGCGGCGATGAATCATCATCGGATGTTCCCACAACCACAGATATCAGCCAAACCACAGATGTCAGCCAGACCACAGATGTCAGCCAAACCACAGATGTCAGCCAAACCAATCCCTGCGATGGGAAGGAGGCCGGTGATGCCTGCCCAGGCGGTTTCTGTGTTGACAAAGTTGGCGGTCGTATTGAATGCGCGAAAGAGTGCATAGTAATAGGCATTGATGAGTCCTGTGGTGAGGGCAATGGTTGCTATCCGATTGGCTCAAACAAGGTCTGTCTAGAGGCCGGCACAAAGCAGGTCGGAGACGCCTGCGGTGTCCCCAATGACTGTGTCGCCGGTGCTGTGTGCCTACAGCCCGAGGGCGGCTCATTTGCTTGCTTCCAGGTATGCACAAAAGATGAAGACTGCACAGATGGTGGCACCTGCACAGATACAGGGCTTGGCTATAGCGTCTGTGTAGTAGAGTAAACTAAATTAGATCGAGAAGAATCAAGGCGGCTTTATGCCGCCTTTTTTTATTTTAAACAACTCACCTGCTCTCATTAAAAATTTAATTATGATTGGTGCTTAAATCTCTTCATCTTGAATTTAAGTAAATCCAAATTATGAATCCGAAATAGATGGGATCGACAGCTACAACCCGAACAGCCGAAGCCAGATATTGGTGATTCAGTCTTAATGAGGCTTTTTGCAATTCTGCACCCTTCAGACTTTTTAGCCTCCCTGTAAAAGACCTCTATAACTTCCACATCTTTACTATTAAGTAAATAATCTATGTGCCAGAATATCTTCTTCTCTCCTGATAAATGTCTCCTCAATCTCCCTCTGAGATCTCTCTGGGCTGAGCCGACATAGGCATAGACACCTCTCTTGAAATACATAAAGCCCAATGCCCCAACCCTCAATCTCAAATCCCTTCTTACATCAATTACCAGAACATAGACGCCCTTTATAATCTCGCCTTCTCTCATCTCTCTATTGGAGGAAGGTCATTGCTCTGAGAATAAGACTGGGCTGTCTGACTTTGTGAGGGTGGAGATAACTCTTTATAAAAGAGCATACACATTACTACCATAGATGCCGGACTTAGTGCGGCTGAACTCAATTGAATTGATACCAGTTGAATATTCACCTGAGAGAGCCATCTATTTATCTCCTCTTCAAAATAGCGGGATATGATATTCTCAAAACCGCCGGGTACTGATGATGTTACATTTCTGGTAAAGACCTTTACTTTCATAACTCCTCCATAAGTAGATATGGATATTATATACAAATTGCCTGAATTTTACAAAGATTTTTATTTACATCTTTTAGTCACATCTGTCTAAAACAAATTTTAATTGAAACCTCAAAGATATTGAATTCTTAGCAGGAGGTTTTATATAAATATGAATCGCATCAGCATTATACAAATTATACAAATATTGCTTAAGAACAAGTTTTATAAGGTGATGATAGAGATAAGGGCAGACACAGGAATAAATAGATTTATCCCTTAGGAATAATTCGTGGCTGAGTACTACAATAAACATAAAGCAAAGCCGCTCAAATGGACATATAATGAAAAGCCCTTATCGGCTTAATTATAACATTTATTATGAGACAAAACGCCTTCCGAGTCTACTAACTGGAGTTACTATACAAGGGCTTATGGAAATAAAATAAATCATTTAAGACTTAGCTACAATATCAGATGTAGAGCGAAAAACATTAAATGGTATTTAATCCGGGCAGCATTTTAATATATAGCGTGTTGAAGAAATAGGAGTAACCTGATTTTGAAAATATAGATTTAATAGTTTAGAGTCATTATTTTACAAACCAGTCTATCTCTCAAAGCAGATGGTTCGGGACAGCGGTGTTTCATTCACAAATTTTTGATTGTGCAATGAAATAATATGATATATATCATTGTTGTTTATATATCGTTGTTGTTATTTATACGATATTTTATATTAAGAAATCCGCATTTTTCGGATAGGTAAGATTAATGGAAGAGATAAAAGACATGCTATATAAACCAGATATAAATAAGCTCCCAATTCCAGATGCTATGCACAATGAATATGGGTTTATCATAAGATGGCTATTCAATAGATTCTTCTCAAAGATAAAGTTCCCTGATTCAGAAATTGATAAAATCAGAAAGGCGACGCAGAATGGGACAGTCGTCTATACCATGCTCTCACGGTCATTTCTGGCATTTCTATATCTAAACTTTGTATTCTCCAAATTCAATCTACCACTTGCGAGATTTGTAAATGGATTAAAGTTATGGCTCTATCAGCCATTATCCCGATTTTTAAGATTAAGTGAGATAAGAATAAAAGGGATTACTGGCAAACCATCCGAGTTGAGGCACAGATTAAATCTCCTTACACTCTCCGGTGAATCTTCTCTGATATTCTTAAGAAAACCCCGTTTTATAATAAGACCCCATGTCTTTTATGATATAGACTACATTGAGACACTTATTGAGACGCAAAGAGATTCAAAAAAGCCGATACTTTTACTACCTATTCTCATTACATATCAGAAGAAACCAACAAACGAGAGACAGGGTATTCTGGATATACTTTTAGGTGAGAGAGACGCCCCGACATTGATTAGAGAGATATTTACAATGCTTTTATATCATAAGAGTGGAGAGGTAAGGGTCGGCGAGGCTATAAACATAAGTGATGTCTTAAAGGAGATGGAGGGGAGGAGTTTAGATGCGATCTCCCGCCGAATAAGATATCTCATATACAAGAATATTACCCGAGAGAAGACAGCACTCACAGGACCCATTAAGAGAGAACCTAACTCCATGTGGAAGCTCCTCATCCACGACTCTCTGGTAGTTGACACTATTAAGAAATTATCTCAGGAAAGACCTGAAAATCAATCACACCTTATGAAAAGGGCTGAAAAGATTATCAGGAGGATGGTCTGCGATTTAGATTATAACTATATTCGCCTCTTTGATGTCACCCTCAAAGCCATCTGGAAGATCACAGACATCAAAGTTGAATATAACAATGACGGTATAGAGAAATTAAGAGAGACATTAAGGAGAGGTCCGGTTATTCTATGCCCAATGCATCGTTCGCATGTGGATTATCTGATTGTCTCGCAGATACTTTATAATAATGACATCATAGTGCCACACATAGCCGCCGGCGATAATCTCGCATTCTGGCCTATGGGACATATTTTCAGGAAGTCGGGTGCATATTTTATCAGAAGGACATTTAAGGGCGATGAGTTATATGTAAGTATCTTCAAGGCATATATGAAGAGGTTACTGAAGGATGGATGGACACAGGAGTTCTTTATAGAGGGGACGAGGAGCCGCACAGGGAAGACCCTTCAACCCAGGTTCGGACTTCTGACTTATATGGTGGATGCATATCTGGAAGGCGCCTGCGACGATATATTCTTTATTCCTATCTCCATTCTCTATGAAAAGGTCATTGAATCCGGTTCGTATATGAAGGAACTCCTGGGAAAAGAAAAGGCAAAAGAGGATATAAAAGGGCTTGTGAAGACCACAGGTGTCCTTACATCAAAATATGGAAATATATATGTGCAATTCGGCGAGCCCATCTCTATAAAACAGTTTTTGTTTGAGAGAGGATTTAGTGGAAGATATCAGGATGAGGAGAAAAAGAAATCAGATATCTTAGCACTCGGATACAGAATTGCTTATGATATAAATAGTATAGCAACCGTTTCTCCATCCGGACTGATCAGTGCAATAATATTGTCAGACAATAGAAGATGGTTTGATATAGATGAAATAGCGGGTTATGCGGAGTTTCTACTTAATATTATAAGACAAAAAAAGGATATCAAAATTGCCTCCGTGCTCAATAATCTCAGAGAATCAATAAAGGAGACACTCAACAGATTTATTGGTGATGGAACTGTCATTGCAAAGGAGAATCAAGATGGAAAGTATCTCTATAGGGCATCAGAACACAAGAGATTTATTCTGGACTATTACAAAAACGGATTCATACACTTTACACTGAATATATCTATCGCATCAACATCAATCCTAACTTTTAGAGATTTTAGATGTACAAAATCTGATATACTCAACAGATCAAAAAGATTAAGAGATATTCTCAAAAATGAATTTATATTCAAAGTCAATACAGATTTTGATTCCGAATTTGCTGATTCATTTAAACTCGCCCTGGATATGGGATTTATTAAAACAGAAGGGGATCATATCCAGCTTAATAGTGATTATGTAGAATATGCAAAGTTGCTATCAAGCTTTATGACCTCCCTGTTGGAATCATATCTCATAACAGTAGAATATGTCCTGTTACTTACAAATAAGGATATGGATAAAAAGTCATTTATTAAAAAGGCTCTGGCATTCGGGCTTTCAATGTACGACAGGGCAAAGATAAAGAATCTGGAATCTGTTTCAAAGGTTACCATAGAGAACGCTACTGATTTTCTGATTGCACAGGGGATTTTAAAAAGGAGAGATGTTGAATCAAAGATACCTATACTATATTACAATGACACAGAGGAATCTCAAAAGAAGGTTTTTGAACTAAAAGATGATATAAATAGATTTTTAGGAAATATTAGAGACTGATTCGTCAAGAACTCTCTTAATCTCTCTTATTAGTAAGCCCTTATGACGTGCATAGTCTGGTGCGATTATAAACTCATCCGATGCATCTGTGGTGAGCCTATGAATTACAATATCATCTTTTAGATTTTGAAATAAAATCTTATAGAATCTGAGAAGAGTAGACCTGTCTGGAGGAATAAATCGATTATCAAAATACATCTCAGAGAGTGGTGTATCTCTAAGAACCACTATATTATGAATCTTTACTCCATCAACTTTATACCTATTCAGCCATCTGGCAATATTAATAACATCCTCTTCCCCTTCATCTAAAAGACCGAGTATTATATGTGCTACAGTATGAATGTTGTGACTTAATGCGAGTCTTAAAAATGTATCCTCCATTACTTTTACAGAGTGTCCGCGATTTATCCGCTTTAAGGTCTCTTCATTTACACTCTGAACACCTATCTCCACCATCAAGAGTGTCTCTCTTGAAATCTCCTCAAAGAACTTAAAAAACCTCTCACTTATACAGTCAGCCCTTGTCCCGAGAGATACTCCCACTACGCCTTTTACAGAAAGCACATCCCTGATAGAATTCATTATCAGACCTTCATCTCCATAGGTAGCGGTATTATCCTGAAGGTATGCAATAAATCCCTCTGCCTTATATTTCCGCTTTACAATTTCAATCCCGGCCTCTATCTGCTCAACAGGAGTCATACCTCTTCTATATGAAAATGGAATCAATTCGGCTCCATTGCAGAATATACAGCCACCCTTTGAAATAGTCCCGTCTCTATTCGGACAGCTATTCCCAATCCTGAATGAGACCTTGTGAACTCTAAAACCGAATCGGGATTTTAGATAGTCGCTCAAAAATATGAACTTACTCATCCCGCAATCTCTTCAAAAGCCCTACATTTATTCTATCATAGCTCAGACCATCGTCAGGTCTTATCCCTTTTGGTGTCTCAAGAATGGCGAGTGCATTCTCAATCCTCTTATCCTTAAGAATTCTTCTAAATACAGATAGTCCTATCATACCTTTACCTATATGTTCATGTCTATCCTTCTTAGAGCCCAATTTGACCTTGCTATCGTTTATGTGACAGACCAGAAGCCTTTTAATCCCAATCTCATTATCAATTTTATCAATAAGTTTTTCATATCCATCTTCATCTGAAATGTCATAACCAGAGGCAAATAGGTGTGCCGTATCTATACACAATCCAGTATCAAAAAAACTTTTTGCCCTATCAATCAGTTCAGAGAGCTCCTCAATATTAGAACCAATCTGATTTCCTGAGCCCGCTGTAGTTTCAAAGGTAATTATCACTGGAATCTCTCCGCTCATCTCTCTCACTTCCATAAGCCCATCTATGATTTTATCTATTCCTACCTCCACACCTCTGCCCCTATGTGAACCCGGATGAATTACATATATATTAATTCCCAATCGTGAACATAGCTTTAATTCCTCTGTCATCAGGGAGATAGATCTCTTAATAGTCGTTCTATTATCGCTGGCAAGATTTATCAGATAGGAGCTGTGTGCTATCACCTTTTTTACAGAATTGGAGATCTTAAATCTCTTTCTGAATTCTTCTATCTCTTCATTAGATATTTCTTTCTTCTTCCAGCTGAGGTTCTGTCTTATGAATATCTGAATTGCCTCTGCACCGCACTCCTCACCCTCAGCAATTGATGCACTATATCCCTTTTGAATACTTGTGTGAATACCTATCAACATTAGAATCTCAAATCGTAATAGAGATTCAGTCCACTCCCATATCTGTCACAGAATTTATCATCATACAGAGGGATACTGAGAGAGACATAGACCGTATTAAGTTCACCAATCAGAAATCTGACTCCCGGATTCAGGTATATATTTGAAATGCCATTTGATAGGTCTCTAAATAAAAGCAGATCAGAGAAGAGAGTCAATTTCTCAGAGTAAAAGTAATATTCTGCCTTTAATTCGGTGCTGAATCCAGAATTTGCACGGGTGATATAGAGTCCGCCGTAATATTTCTTATCTGCAAGAGATTGATAATATTGCAAAAGAACCCCGAGGTCAAAATTCTCAATCGCTCTGTCAAAAAATCCAGCATAAAAAGAGAGATTATTCTCAAGATCGTTCTGTATGTTTGAGCCAATATTTAAGGCTGGTGTAAACTGAATCCCTGAAATAATGGTAAAATCATTTAGCCCTCTCAGATATCCCAGATCCAGTAGTATTGTATTCAACATAATATCATCTTTACTCTCATCTGGATTAATAACCAGAGGTATATTTAACTTAATGATAAGATCACCTGTGACATATCTACCACTAAAAAACAGAGGTGTAATTGTAGTCTCAGAGCCCTTATATCCAAGTCTGTCCGGCATATTTTTGGGCATCATTCCAATGGATATCCCACTCCTATCCGATGGATATATTGTGGTAAATGTCATATCATCTGCAAAGAGATTGATAGAGAAGAAGATAATAAATACCAAAGTAATTCCCTTCATCCATTCACCCCTTCATACTGCTCAAAGGCATTGTAAGAACTCCTAACATATCTACCGGAGTAGACAAATTCTATTCCACTCACTTCGGCAATCCTCTTTATAGCCATAAACTCCTCATCTGTATAATACTTTACAACCTCAATATTTGCAAGAGTAGGTCTAAAATATTGTCCTATTGTCAGCATCTTAACCCCCGCATTGTGTAAATCAGAGAATAAATCTCTCAAGTCTGATTCCGTCTCACCAAATCCTAAAATGACTCCACTCTTTGTAAAGAATCCTCTCTTTGAGAAGAAGTTTAAGAGCCTGAGGGACCTCTCATAATCTGCCTCAGGCCTTACTACTTCATAAAGCCTCTTTACTGTCTCCATATTGTGATTTAGGACATCAATATTCAGGGTTGAGATTATCTCAAACGCCCTCTCATCTCCATTGAAGTCCGGGATTAATAGCTCAATCTTTATCTCCGGTACCTTCTCCTTTAATCTATTTACAACATCTCTATATATCTCTGCACCACCAAACGGAAGGTCATCTCTCGTCACAGATGTAATCACCGCGTACTTGATACCGAGTGAAAGCACAGCCTCACAGACCCTTGTTGCCTCTTCCGTATCAATCCCTGCCGTCATATAGTGTTTTACAGAACAGAATCTACATCCCCTTGTGCAACCATCCCCCAAAATCAAAAATGTCGCCCTCCTCTTTGACATACACTCCGAGATATTTGGACATTTAGCCTCTTCACAGATGGTATGCAGTCTATTTTTTCTCAAAATAGTTGTTACTTCATTGAGTTCGCTGAGTCTGATCTTCCTCTTTATTCCTCTTATGTTAATCATTTATAGATAACACTGGAAGTAGAATCAAGGTCCTTTGCTGAAAATTGCCAAATCGCCTGTGAGCCGGTATATACTATCAGCCCCCAGTATCTATTCTTATCTACAGGATCCTGCACCACCTTCATACTCGCAGGAGTAAATAGCCTTTCACCCGGAGAAAAACCGTATGGAGTCAGAAAGATTTTAGAGTAAAATCTCATCTCACGTTTTGATGGCTCTTTTCCGGATACAATAGTGAATTGCAGATGTAAATTTCCATCTCTATCTTTTATGACAAATGGCTGATTTTCAAAAGCCCTGCCCAAAAATCCATAATCAGTAATACGAACTGCCCAGGCACTGTGAGGTCTTATAATAAAATAGTAATATCTCAGACAGTCATCAGGAATAAAGTTACCATTTACAGCAATACCATCACTGCTCAATGATTTTACAAAAAATTCATTTGAATCTACAGTTCTTCCATCATCACAATTTTTGACCTTATTTCCATTTATATCTCTTAAATCCAGAATATCACCTTCAATAATATTTAGATTTTCAAACCCTGTGATATCTGGTATAAAAAATCCACCCAAAATTCTCCCGGTCCCTTCAATGACTGCCCCTTCATAGGTAATCTGAATCTCTCTATTAAACATATTTGCCCTGAAGAGCTTTGAAATAGCTATCCCAAAATTTCGTTCTGAATTATCCCATCTATCAATATAAGGATATTCTTGAAGCCCCTGCTCGTTATAGCTCAGCACCCTCCCATCTACAGAGAGTAAAGGCCTTGAGACCGTAGGAGATATAAGTTCATTCTCAACCGGCATATTAAACCAGCCTCTCTTATAACATAAATCCCATCTCAAATTTATATCTGCCTCTTCACAGCGGCTACAACCCGAAACATCAATTACAAAAAGGTTCCCCTGAGCATTTATAATATATCCGACAGTCCCTTTGCAGGAATTTGTATTGCCTGATGGGGTAACTATACCTTCAATATCAGTATCCTTAGAGAAGACTAAATCTCTAACTCGCTCCGTCTGAAATGGCCTGTTGGTTATTTTACCAAAGATATCATCAGGGAGCATAGATACAAATCTGTGCTCTTCGGAGTTGTAGACAGAAAACATATTTACATCCGTATCAATAAGGAATAAATCTTTCCCATTTAATCTAATTAGATCCGGTCTCAGATTTGTATCAATATAACTTATCCCCTGAGCCGATATAACAAGATATGCAAATTTATTCTTATTCTTAGAGCCTATAAATATAGTATCTCCATCTTCGGAAATAGCCATAACCGTAGGGAAAATGTCAAGTGATACATCAAAGATAGTCTTACCAAGTTCCACATTAATTGTCCCGTCACTATTCTTTTCATCTATGTCAATTATCTGAATATGCCCAATAAACTCATTGTCCACACCTACAACGAGCAGAAGTTCCTTATCAAGCACAGAATTATGTACTACCTTCATATCTGAGGCAAAAAGAGATATCTCTTTTCTATTTGGCTTACCACCTGTATTGTATATAATCTTTCCAGACTTAAATTCAGAAAATCCCTTTTCAACCAGATTTACAGTATCCACAACCGAAATATTTTTATCCAGAAAATTAAGGACAAAGAGCCTCTTCTGGGAATTATCAACAGCCAATCTGGTTGGATATCTACCAACCGGTATTCTAAGCGGAAAATATGGCACATCCGATTCAACAAATCTCCTGAGAGAGAGATTGATGGGAAATACCGCATTCTCAAATGAGTCCGAAACAAAACCATATAATAATGGAACAGCATCTGTATCAATAAATGGAACCACAGCCTCTATCTCCTGCGGCTCAGACATACTGCCAAGCAGCCTGCTGGAGGAGCTACTGCACCCAACAATCCACATAATCGTAATCAAGAAAACAGTGCATCTTCTCATCAGTACTCACCCTTCTCCTTGGGTCTCGGCTTCCCGATACTCAAAAGATATTCAAATCTATTTTCTATAGAAATGAATTTATATACAGAGATGGTTGAGCTCTCAAAATTTGCAACAAATAGATAATCCTCTCCGTCAATCTCAATCAATTTCATCGCATAGGGGCCATCCAATCCTTCTCTTATCTCTGTAACCAAAATCTGACTTTCAGAGTCATAGACAAATATCTTATCCTCATCCTCCATTGCAATAAAAAGCAACTCCCTCTCCGATGAAACTGGAGATGCTATATAGAGCCTTGATGGATATCTATGTAGAGAAATCAGTCTGTAGTCTTCAATCACAAATGTTCCATCTTTATAAATATTGTAATCCACCGAGAGCAGCAGATCCGGATTCCTGAGCGTTAGAAAGAACCTTTTATCCCTCCTTGAGAATTTAACTGACTCCTGAAATGCACTCCCTATAGCATCAGTAAAATCCAGAAATACAGTATATCTCTTATCTCTAAATGAATATGATAGAGGGAGCGGATTCCTCCCCCCCATCATATATGCATAGGCAGAAATAAGAATACCATCCTCAGAAATATCTATGTCCTTTATTCCTCCAATCTCATAACCATTTGAGAAGTCTGCAACGGGTACAGTAGACTTATCATAATTATCAGCATCTATACATATTACCTCACCGCTCTTTAAGAAGGATGTATATATACACCTATCCCCCTCTCTCATAACAATGGAGAAAGGTTCTTTTTTGTCACTACTTATCAGATGTCCTTCATCACAGTCAGCAATTAGTTTCTCACCCTCTCCACATGAGAGAACTCCTCTACTATCTGTCTCAATTACAGCGATTTTACTATCTTTCCTCAATGTTACAAATATCTTCCCATTGTAAAATGTAGATAGCCCTGCATAATCGCCAATATTGATACCTTCATTTAATATCAGAGACTTATTATAATCCTTGCATTCATTTTTGCAGGGATCTATTAATAGTGGTTTGAGTAGATTTATAGAGATACCTTTAATGTTTCCATATTCATACCCAAGGTCAAAGTTGGAAGAAATTACATAGAGATTCTTATTTGCCTCATCATATGCCAGGTCTACCGGGAAGGCAAAACTCTCAAGAGTAAGCCGCCTCCTGTCAGAACCTCCACAGCCGTAGAAGGTCATCAGTACAGTCAATATTATGATGATATATCTGCTCAATCTCATAAAAACAGCCGACTTTTACCATAACAAAGGTAATAATACAACAATATTCAATAAAGAATATGCTAATTCCTTGCTATCCATAATAATCTGCATTAAAGAATCAAATTTCCTTTAGAAAATTTCATACATACTGCCTGTGAGTGCTTCACACACGCGGATAGGAAATACTACAATTTTTAATAAAAGCCAAAAAAGATTTGATATTTCACTAACTTTTTTACATCCAGTGCAAAACATTGGTTAATTTATAGGCTATAAACTACTCATTTTAGCCTCAACGACATGAGCCTGATGCCTTATGTTTATTGGAAACTCATGGGAAATTT
Organism: Myxococcota bacterium; assembly: GCA_049969675.1. Taxonomy (GTDB): domain Bacteria; phylum Myxococcota; class SpSt-1050; order SpSt-1050; family SpSt-1050; genus SpSt-1050. Next base: position 30,285 of record JBMFOP010000030.1, read on the forward strand.
AGTATTAAATCATATTCCCTAACCTGTTCTCCAATATCTGGTAAGTATGAACAGATATCATCATAATGCTTTGTTGTTTCATTATGTTTCAATTTCTTTCTGGCAATACATCTTGTCCTGAAATCTTTTGATTCTAAACATTTACTTAAATTTTTCGTGTCGTTTTCATCAAGTGTATAGCACAAATAATAATCGCAACTTCTATTTATGCCCTCATCTTTTCTTTTATCAGTCGTACATATCTTTTCAAACATCTTATTTAACTTAGGATGTATCTCTTTATATTTCGTCAGTCCCGATAAAACAGAGAGCCTTACTCTCATACTGGTATAGTAATCAAGAACATCCAGAAATTCTCTCTCAAAGGTATCTATTTCATTTAATGTCTTCTTTAGGAAGAATAATATTGCCTCTCTTACTACCAAACATTCATCATATATCTTATTCTCTATGGTCAACCTGTTTTGGCAAAGTATAAGATGGTGTGTCATCTCACCCCTGTCATTTGGATTAATACCCATTTCTTTTAAATAGATAGACCTCATGATAAAATGCAAATCATCATACCTATTTCTAATTCTCTCTTTCAACTTCCCCCTTTCATCCTCAGATAGTTTCTTTTCTGGGCAGTCATCTCTCCACTTTCCCTTAAAGAAAGAATACATAATGAATTGCCTTGTAAATTCCATAAATCTATCATCTTTTTTGATGTTTTTTAGAAGCCCTCTCAAAGTATCTAATGCCTCCAATACATCCGCCGCACAAAAGTCTGATTCTTTTATATCTATGAGCCTTTGCACCTTTTCCTCTAATTTATTATCAGACCCATATATGAACATCATAGATGTAAATAAGATACCTGAAAAATATATAATTTTTTTCATTTTACAGCCTTAACCTTCTTTACTCTAAACCCCACATTTATTTTATCTGGATAGATTTCTACCTTACACTCCCCTTGATGCTCATAAACATCATAACCAGGGAAATAGCGCGAGCAGCCATAACCTCTCCATAGCCGCTTTTTTCCTTGAGCCTCTAACCTCTTATATTTCTCTGGATTATATGGACATTTTATAAAAGGTTGAGAAGAGAATGCCTCCTCATCATCAATCAACATAAATATAGAATTACCTACCTCCTTTATAGTGTTAAATCCGTATATAGATTCGCAATCATAAGTCTCTTTAGATACTGGCTTTAAATAATAAGACAAATATTCACTCTGACTATAAGATGGACTCCTACACCCATCTTCTACTACTTTATAAGCGATTGAACTCTCTAAATCCACTGGTATATATGCCAATCTCGGACAGGTCATCCTCTTTTTAAGATATTTCGGGAGAAATCTTATTGCCATAGACTCATACTTAATTGCCTCGGGGATTTTTATATAATATAGGTCAGATTCATTTATATTTTTAGAATATGAGATTGAGAATCTACATAATAAGACCTTCTCATTTGTCTTATTCTCAATCTCAGAGAGATAAATTTCTATACCTATACCATAGTATAATAAATTATTAATTTCAGAGTTCATTTTGAATCTTCTACAGTTCTCAGGGAAGATGGGTTCCCCATCTATCTCAATATATATTCCAGAATCTTTTAGATAATTGAGAACTTTATCTTCCTTTGCAACTACAGAGGGAGTAGGTATACTTAACAAAAAAAATAAAAAATAAAATAGCAGTTGATTTACATTGTTATTTATCTGCATGGTGCGTCTGGTGGCCATTTTGCCCCCTGAGTACACCCGTGCTGTGTATCGTCATCATACTTCTTTTGAGCAATTGCATCCTCCCTCCCTATTATTTTATTTATTTCATCTCCTATAACTTTTTTTAAGTCTTTTTCTGATTCTGCACAAAAGACTTTACCCTTAATATTATTATTAACAGTTTTTTTATAGTAATCTAAATTATTTGCTGTTAATTAATCCCCGGCTTCTACGACCGCGTGCGCGAACCCGCGCCGGCCGAAAAGGAGGCCTGGGCCCGCCTGCCGTTCGACGAAAAGGAAT
>JBMFOP010000031.1:0-31752 GCA_049969675.1 Myxococcota bacterium
TATTACTCCATCATACATAAGGAAGAAAACCTAATTTTGCAAATCTTAAGTTTGAGGAAATTTAGATTATTTAATCGCAACCTCTATGCGAATTGAGCAGGAGACTTTTTATTAAGTGATTATTGTTTTTACTACAATATAGACAATACATAAAATTTTGTAAAACATAGTTTGAAAGATTGATTATTTTTTGCGTTTTCTAAATTTTTGTAAAAGAATTTTGTTATTGATATCTGAATTGGAATTTATTTATACGCCCCTGAAATTTTTTCCACATCTCCTATTTCACAATTCTCTGTCAGCATTTCCGCATAATTGATGTTATAAAACCGGTGTCACCTGTCTTAATCCCGGATGCATTTGCCTCATCTGTATCAATGTGCATTGCAAGTCTGAAATTCTTATCAACTCTCACCAGAACCTCTTCAAATGTTACGGCCCTCTCACCTTCAACTCTTACCTGAACAAGGTCTTTATCCTTTATCCCGAATCTTAGCGCATCTTCAAATGACATATGGATATGTCTTAGGGCAAGAATTACTCCTTTATCAATTGTGACTCTTCCAAGAGGTCCCTCTATTGTGATACCCGGTGTCCCTTCAATGTCTCCTGATGCCCTGATTGGTGCCTGAATACCGAGTTTGAACTCCTCAGTCATTGCAATCTCTACCTGTGTCTCCTTTCGTTCTGGACCGAGAATTCTAACATTGTCTATCCTCCCCTTCGGTCCAATTAGAGATACCTTCTCTTTACATGCAAATTGTCCGTGTTGTGAGAGTTCATGCTCAATGGTAAGTTGATATCCCTTACCAAATAGTCGCTCAATATCTTCACGAGAGAGATGTATATGATGTGCCGAGACCTCAACAGGAATTGGGATTGGTTTTATATTGTTTATCTCTTTTGTAATTTCATAGTTCTTTATAGCAATCAAACTTTCACGTGCTATCATAAATTCTTCGTCTGTAGGGATTACGAGTATTCTAACATCTGAATCTGATTGAGATATATCCAATGCCTGCTTAAAGCCATTTGCACCTCTATTGAGTTCCTCATCAATTCTAATGCCCATACATTCAAGACCCTGCAGAGAGAGGGACCTTACAAGTGCCGAACCCTGACCGATTCCCCCGGTAAATACAATCGCATCCACTCCCCCCATTGCAGCAATATATGCACCTATATACTTTCTTATCCTATAGGCAAATGCCTTAATTGCAATAAGTGCCCTGTAATTTGAGCTCCCGGCGGCCTTTTCTAACTCTCGCATATCGTTTGAAATACCGGAAATTCCCCTGAGCCCTGAGAATTTGTTTATAATCTTATCTAACTGATTATAGTCTATATGCTCTGTACGCATAATGTGGATGAGCACCCCGGGGTCTATGTCCCCACATCTGCTCCCCATAATCAGCCCTTCTGCCGGAGTGAATCCCATACTTGTATCCACAGAGCGGCCGTGGTCAATTGCACATATTGAGGCGCCGTTCCCAAGATGGCAGGTGATAATTGAGAGAGAGGCATATCTCTTCTTCAAGAACTCCGCTGCCTTTAGAGAGACATAGGAGTGAGATGTCCCGTGAAAGCCGTACCTACGAATCTTCTTCTCTGAATAATATTCATAAGGGAGGGCATACAGGAATGCGTAGGGTGGCATTGTCTGATGAAATGCGGTGTCAAAGACGGCTATATGAACAGCCTTTTTGAATAAAAGCCTTGATTCTCTAATCCCTGTAAGATTTACAGGATTGTGGAGTGGTGCATAAAATGATGCATTCTCTATCTCCTTTTCAACCTCATCTGTTATTACAGTTGGGGCATTGTATCTCTCTCCACCATGAACCACACGGTGTCCAACTATATCTATCTCGTCTGGATTTTTTATAATCTTAAATCTATCTGATGTCAGAACTCCAATCATACTCAAAAATGCCTCTTTATGGTCTCTGGCATCTATTTCTATTTTCTCCTCATTCTCTTTATATGTATATTTGTGAAATGTGCCCCGCTCTCCAATCTTCTCCACAATTCCCTTAAATGGTTCATCCTGTTTATAGGTATCATAATATGCGTACTTGAGAGATGAAGAACCGCAGTTGATAATGAGTATCTGCCTTCTCTTATCCGAATTCAAGGTGATATGTCCATCTGCTTCTACTCTATCTTTTGATGAGACTTTTGAAATCTCTGATATCCTCTGTATTATAAGACGGGAGATATAGGTTATCGCAGATGGTTCAGTCATCAGGACCTTTGAAAAGATATTCTGTGGGATAAGCATTATCTCTGAATGTCTGTTTCCCACCACATTGGCAACTGTCTTTTCATTGGTCATCAGAGCAATCTCGCCAAATATCTCAAACTCATTGAGTTCTGAAATCTTCTTTCTACTTCCATCGTTTTCAACCCTTAATATATCTACACCACCAGAGAGGACAACGCCCAAAAATCTCCCCTTCTCCTCCTCCTCAATTACTGCCTCATTCTCCTCTACGGTTACAATCTTTGAGCCATCAATGATAATATCTAATTTTTCATCAGAGAAATTTTTAAAGAGTTCAACTCTCTCCTTTAATATTGATAAAAGTCTGTCTCTATCAAGCATATCCTCCTCCTGATATGATATAGTGAATCTTATACATAAAAGGGTATGGATTACAATAAAATTGGCTTTGTAAATTCTTATTTTGCGATTATTCCCTTGTCAAATCCCACTAATGATAATATAAGATCTATAAACTATAGGAGGTTCCAATGAAGAGTGTAACCTTTTTCTGCATTTTATTACTTATTATTTCAATAGTCTTTTGTGGCTGTGGAAATAGTATAGATGCGAGTACAGACCTTAAAGTTCTGGAGCAGAGGGGTCTTTCAGATGATGGTATAGCCATAAAAGGGACACAGCCTCTACCGGTGGTTGAGTATAAAGCGGAGAAGATTTTCAAAAAAGAGAGATGGGAGAATATCTCAGAGCCCAATGTCCCCGAATGGTCAAAAGTAAACAGGATGGTTAAAGAACAGAAGTATGAGGCTGCATACAGTGAACTTGAGAAGTTGTTAAAGAGATTTAGAGAAGAAAAGGAGTATGAGAGAATTACTCATACATTGATGAAGATGGTGCAAATCAGGATGGCACTCCATGGATATGAGACTGCTGTAAATTTTCTGAAAAGTGAGGAGTGGCCCGATGGTCTATATTCACAGATGGTGCTAAATCTTTACTATGCATTTTCACTGGTTACATATTATAACTCTTATAGTTGGGAGATAAATAATAGAGAGAAGGTGGAGAGTCTAAATGGGGTTGACCTCAAAAAGTTGACAAAAGATGATATCTATTATGAGGCACAGAGGGCATATCTAAAAGTCTTTTCAAACAGGGAAGAGCTATCAAATGTAAAGATAAAATCATTCTCAAATTATATCACTCCGAATACATATCCAGAGAGGATAAGGGGCACATTAAGAGATGCCATTTCATATCTCTATACTCAATTACTTGATAATACAAATCTATGGAAGTTAGAAGAATTAAATAATGTCTATACACTTCCACTTGAGGATATGCTCCAGATAAAGAAGGTAATTGTCAATTTAAGTGATAGAGATACCCATCCATTACTCAAGATTGTATATATTCTGGATGACCTCTCGGAGTGGCACAGGTCAAATGGAGAGACAGAGGCGGCATTTGAGGCATACCTTACAAAACTGGAGATTCTCTATAAGAGATTTACAGATTTAAGTGACCGTGAGAAGGTCAGAAACTCACTTGAGACTGCTCTAAAGAAGATTGAGACATTAGAATGGTGGACAGAAGGGATGGCCTCTCTTGCCTCAATGGTGATGAAAGAGGGGAAGCCAGATTCCTATATTACGGCACACAGGATCACAATAGATTGTCAGAAGAGATTCTCAGGTTCTATTGGGGCAAAACGTTGTCTCTCCATACAGAAGGAGATAGAGGCACCAGCCTATAGCATTTTGGGGATGAATCTGGATGGTAAGAATAGAAGGTCTATCGCAGTCAATTATAAAAATCTCAATAGAGTATATTTCAGGGCTTACAGGATGGACTTCTTTTCGCTCCTGAATAAGGCAAAGGATTATTATTTATATCCTCAATATAAGCAACTGGACAATATTGTATTCAGAAATAATCCAGACTTTGAATGGAGTGAAGAACTACCCGAGACAAAAGATTATCAGATGCATACAAAGTATATTGTTCCCCCATTCAAGGAGAATGGGCTCTATCTGATTGCCGTCTCTGCAAGGAGAGGATTTCCTAAATCCGACAATCAGATTCAGGCGATCTACATCAATATCTCCGATATGATTCTTGAGACACGAAATGATTATGACAATTCTATCGGTGTAAGAGTGATGTCTGGAGATAATGGAAAGCCCGTTCAGGATGCTGAGGTCTGCCTCTATAGATATGATTGGCAATATGGTCATAAAATGGAACAGTGTCTGAAATCTGATAGCTCTGGTCTTACACACTTTATTAATAAGGGATATCAGAGTAATTATTATTTTATAGTGGCAAGAAAGGGGGATGATTTTACAACAGATTTACAATATAGCTATTTTTATGGAAATGTGCCAAAAGATATAACAGATAGGACTCTAATCTTTACAGACCGTTCAATATACAGACCTCTCCAAAAGGTAAAATGGAAAATAGTTCATTTCCACGGGGATTTTTCTAAAGGGGAGTATAAGGTCGTCACGGATAGACAACTTGAGGTAATTTTATATGATTATAACCATCAGGTAGTTGAGAAGAAATCTGTTACTACTAATGAGTATGGGACTGCGTCAGGTGAATTTACCATCCCCAAAGGTAGGATCTTGGGCGAATGGACAATCGGCACAAGTTGGGGTTCTCAATATATCAAAGTTGAGGAGTATAAGAGACCCACATTTGAGGTGACATTGAACAAGCCCGAGAGTCCATTGAGGCTCAATAAAGATGCAGAGATAACAGGAGAGGTGAAATATTACTTTGGACTGCCAGTTGCAACTGGAACCGTCAGATATGTAATTACCCGTCAGGCAATCTTCCCGTACTGGTGGGGGTACTATTCGGCTGGTTATGGCTACTTTCATGGTTATAATCGGGGCGCACAGACAGTTGCCTCCGGGACAGAGATACTTGATAAAGATGGAAGGTTTAAGGTAAAGTTCCTGCCACAGGCAGATGAGAGGTTTGCAAAGAGTGATAAAGGGATCACATACTGGTACAGGGTAAATGTTGATGTTACAGATGAGGGTGGAGAGACAAGGTCTGCAAGTCAGTCATATAGAGTGGGATTCTCTTCTGTTGAGGCGAATATCAACTCTGATCTTAAATTTTTTATTGCAAAGGAGAAGGAGAATAAATTCAATATTGTTCGCTCGGGTCTAAACGGTGAACCAAAGGCCGGGAGGGCTAAATACAGAATTGTCTCTCTCAAAAATCCAGAAAAGGCTCTTATGCCGGCTGAGATGAAGAGGGAGATTCCAGACTTCTTAAAAGGTTCGGATTATGAGAAATACAGACATAGTGATGACCTGATAAGAGGGAGATGGGAGAGGGATTATTCTATAGACCGTATATTATTTGGATTGAAGGACGATAAGGAGGTTAAAAGCGGTGAGATACAACACAATGAAAAAGGTGAATATGAACTGGATCTCTCTAACCTTGAGGCCGGGCTTTATAAACTCTATTATGAGACAGTGGATGATTTTGGAGAGAAGTATGAGACTCAGAAGACATTTATAGTTGCAGATAGTTCAAGTAGATTTAATCTCCCTCTGATATTTTATGCCCAGAAGAATAATTACAGAGTTGGGGAGAAAGCAAGATTCCTCACAATCTCTGGCTTGAAGGATACAGTGATATACATTAGTAGATATCAATCCGGGAAGACTGATAAGGAGGAGATTGTTGATACCTCACTGGGGAGCCCAATCTATGAGTTTAAGATAGAGGAGTATATGAGGGGTGGTATTGTAATGACTGCCTCACTATATAATGATTATCAGGTGATTCAGTTGAATGAATCTATCTCAGTGCCATGGGACAATAAGGAATTAAAAATTGAGTTTTTGACATTCAGAGATACTCTAAGACCTGGTGAAAGAGAGAGATTTAAGATAAAGGTGACAGCGCCAGATGGCGTAAAGAATTTGAGTAAAATTACTGAACTCCTCTCATATATGTACGATAAGTCCCTTGACTACTTTACATCACATCTATATCCAAATCTTTTAAGTACCTATCCTCAAAAAGGGTTTCTGGGGAGAATAAGGAGTAACCTGTTTACTGCACATCCTGATTGGGTGAGCTGCAATGGATTCAATCCGCTTCCATCCGCTCCAACTCTTTCTCCCGATTATCTCAAATACTATTCAGGTTATGGGATTGGTGGTGTTGGTTACAGGAAAAAGACTCGGACCTTATATGATAATACCAAGTCGGGTGAGGAATATGAGATGGCTGATAAGGCTTTGCCGGGTGCGGCACCTCCAGCGAAAAGATCTATGGAAAGGGATAAAGGAGATATTTCACCACTTGCAGAAAAGAAACCTACATTGGGTTCATCGGCAGGCGGTAAGGTTGAACTGGAGAGAGTTACTGATTCTGCTGTTGCTACAAAGAATAATGGAGATGAGACTAGCAAGGGTATTTCAGAGAAGCCATTGGAGATGAGGAAGGACTTCTCTGAGACGGCATTTTTTTTACCACATCTACTCCTTGAATCCGATAATACCGCTTCAATAGAATTCAAGGCGCCGGACTCTGTAACATCGTATAATTTATTTGTGCACGCCATTACCAGGGATTTGATGGGTGGGAGTGTCAATAAGGAAGTAAGAGTTATTAAGGAACTTATGGTAAGACCTTATCTCCCGAGATTTTTAAGGGAGGGGGATGAGGCAGAGATAAAGGTGGTGGTGAATAACGCCTCTGATAAGGAGATTTCTGGAGATTTAAGATTTGAGATCATTGACCCATCAAGTGAGAAAAGCCTGAATGCTGATTTTGGTCTTAAAGATTCAGATACAAATAAATCTTTTAATATCAAACCAAAGGGGTCAACAAATCTCTCATTTGCAATCAGGACCCCGGTAAAGATTGATATTGTGAATGTCAGGGTGAGTGCCCGCACAAAGGACTTTACAGATGGGGAATTGAGGCAGCTCCCTATTCTACCGGGTAGAATGCACCTCATTCAGAGCAAATTTGTAGTATTAAAAGATAAGAGTACAAAAGTTATAAAATTTGACGACCTTTTGAGAAATGATGACCCCACACTTATAAATGACCAGATGGTAGTAACCCTTGATGCACAGCTCTTTTTTACAATACTTCAATCTCTACCTTATCTCGTGAATTACCCTTATGAGTGCACAGAGCAGACATTAAACAGATTTGTCTCCACTGCAATTGTGAGCTCCGTATATAAAAATCACCCGGCGATTGCAAAGATGGCAGAGTCCTTTTCAAATGAGAGGGATACAAGATTTGAAAAGTGGGACACACCGGATCCAAACAGGAAGATGCTCCTTGAGGAGACCCCATGGCTCAATATGGCAAAGGGCGGATTTGAAGCAAAAGAAGACCTGACTAATGTCCTCAACCCGGAGATAGCAAATATGGAACGAGATAGGTCGCTTGATAAATTGAGAAGGGCACAGACCTCAATTGGGGGGTTCCCGTGGTTTCCAGGTGGTCCACCATCTCCATATATCACTCTCTACATTTTATACGGCTTTTCAAAGGCGATAGAATTTGGTGTAGACCTCCCGAGAGATATAATATTGAGGGGATGGCAGTATCTGCATCAACACTATATCACAGAGGTATTCCCTTACGCGAAGGCACACAATTGTTGCTGGGAGTTTATCACATTCTTGAATTATGTCCTCTCAAATTACCCGGACAGTTCGTATTATGGGGGGATATTTACACCCGGTGAGAGGGAGGAGATGCTTGAATTCAGTTTTAAGCACTGGAAGAGCCATTCTCCATATCTCAAGGGCTATCTCGCACTTACCCTTGAGAGAATGAAGAGGCATAAAGACGCAGTTATGGTCTTTGAGAGTGTAATGGACTCGGCAAAGTATTCTGAAGATGAAGGGACGCACTGGGCACCGGAGGATAGAGGATGGTTATGGTATAACGATTCTATAGAGACACACGCATTTGCAATAAGGACACTTCTGGAGGTAATGCCAGAGGATAAGAAACTGGATGGGCTTGTGCAGTGGATTCTTATGAATAAGAAGCTCAATCACTGGAAGTCAACCAGGGCAACAGCCGAGGTAATTTACTCCCTCATAAAATATATGAAAGCAAATAAGAGTCTTGGCATAAGGGAGGAGGCAAAGGTAATAATTGGTAATGATGAATATAAATTTGTATTTGAACCAGATAAATACACAGGGAAGAAGAATCAGATTTTAATCCCGAGGGAGAAGATAAATCCCGAGACCACATCCAAAATCACGATAGATAAGGTTAGCAGAGGTTTTATGTTTGCCTCTGCCACCTGGCACTTCTCAACAGAGAAACTTCCAGATGCCGAGAGAGGTGACCTCTTCTCTATTTCAAGGAGTTATTTCAAGAGAGAGCCAACACAGAAAGGTTATATCCTGAAACCGCTTAAGGAGGGTGCAAAGATTGCAGTTGGAGATCAGATTGAGGTACAGATATCAATTAAATCCAGACACCCTGCAGAGTATGTCCACTTAAAAGACCCAAGGCCCGCGGGTTGCGAGCCAGAGAGTACAACCTCAAAACACAGATGGGATCTCGGCATATACTGGTATGAAGAGGTGAGAGATTCTGCTCAAAACTTCTTCTTTGAAAATCTACCTCAGGGGGAATATACTTTCAAGTATAGATTGAGGGCAAATATGGCTGGGAGATTCAAGGTCGCGCCTGCCACAATTCAGTCTATGTATGCACCGGAATTCAATGCCTACTCAAAGGGTGAAACAATAAATATTTATCAATAACAGGAAAAGTTAGGAGATAAATTCTTATTTGACTAATGGAAGAAAACAATCTATAAGTCCTTCTCTCTGATGGGGCGGTAGCTCAGATGGGAGAGCATCACGTTCGCAACGTGGAGGCCGGGGGTTCGAATCCCCTCCGCTCCATTTTATATTCAGCTTTTGCGTTTGACTAATTTGTTGACTTATTTTCAATGTTGTATAAAATACTCTTTACTATGAAGTGCAACATTTTTATTATATCGCTTTTACTTTTTTTCCTCTTTCATTGTGGTTCGCCAGATTTTATAATTGACAATAGCAGGACGGAGGAATCAACCCTTTCCATTATATATTTCTTTCCTACTACAGATTATTCAAAGGGTATAAAGGCAGATATGCCGATAGTATTTATATTCTCTGAAAATATTGATGTGGATTCTGCACTAAAAGGGTTAAGTATTGAAAAGACAGGGCCTGGCCAAAGACAGAATGTAAAACCCAGATGCAATTATAATGAGACTGAGTATATGCTGCAGTGTCTCCCCGAGAGCGGGAGATGGGATCTCAAATCCAATTACTCAATAAAGATAAAGGATGTCAAATCCAGAGATGGGACAAAGGTGCTGGATAAAGAGTATAGCTATACCTTCTCTACAATCTGATGAAATACCCGACAATTCTTCTCGTAATTTTTATAATTTTCTCCTGTAATAGTTCGACAATCATCAAATCTGATGCAGGGGATATTACCGATACTTACAATCCAGGGGATATCTACTCAAATATTGATTCTGGTAGAGGCGATGTAGAGAGAGAGGAATTCTGGGATCAGAAGAGCAGGATTGAGATTAAAGGTGATTTTGATAAGTGCAGTGAAATATATACAGAGAAGGGAAGTCTGAGGGAAAAGGCAGAGTATTATGATTGGGCTGCTAAAAATATCCATTTGATTAAGAAGAAGGAGTACTCGCTTGTCCATAATATACTTTCAAAAGACGATTTTCCAACCTCTATTCAGGCGGATCTAAAATTACAGGTGGAATATTACGATGATTCTGACAATCATGGACTCTGGAGCTCTTTATATGTGGCATCTCAGGCATTCCGATATCTTGTGACCGGCTCAAGAGATGCCCTTGAAAATCTGAATCGCTCCTATAGAGGTTTATATAATCTGTTTTTGATCTCAGGGGCAAAAGGGCTACCCGCACGAGATTTCAGAGATAATTCTATTGCCGGGTATGAATGTCCATCAAATGCAGATGCATATAAAAAACCTGTAAATAGAAGTGGTAATACATATGTAAAAATAGACAGCGAAGGCTGCCTTATGTACTTTGATACGGATCAATCACAGATGAGGTATGATGAACCGAAAATATGTGTGGATAAGAAATTTTCAGATATGTGTTTTAAGCGCAATACATCAAAAGATGAGATAGCAGGTCATCTCTTTGCCTCTGCAATAATATATAGATTTATCAGTGAACCAGAGTTAAGGGGTATGGCTCAGGAGCTTCTTACTGATATGGCACTGCATCTTATAAATAATGATTTTGTATTGAAAGACTATGATGGTATGAAGACAAAATACGGTTCATTTTATGCGCTCTCACTGGATGAGCATCCTGGCTTTAATGCACTCGGAGCCCTATCTGTTATAAGGTCGGGGCTTGTGGCATCTCAAAGAGAGGATATATACAGATCATATTATCAATGCCTGCTTCAGCAAAATGGTGTGCATAAATGTATAAGACAGCCTGTGGAATATGATTCCCCCAGAGATTATAGGGAATACCTAAAAGATGATATTGGTATTCTTATGGATTGTAAAAATATAAATTACGACAATGTAAATATAGTATTTTTGAACTTTTTTTCATACATTACCTTTCTGGGAAATGAGACGGATAGGAGAGAGGTTAAATCATATTTTATTGAGAATACCTCAAAGCCAGATGGTAGTGGAAGATATCTCTGGTACCAATATAATCCACATTTCAATTTTATCATTTTGAGTCTTATGGAAGATTCAGATAATATTCAGATTGAGGTCATAAGAAGGATTTATAGAGAGGCTCTGTGCGCCCTGAAGAGATTCCCTAAAACAAATATAAAGCGATTTATTGACAATTCTCAAAAATATTCTGCTGTCTGTACAAATTCAAATGGTGATACTTTTGCAGATAGTATCATAGCAATTGAAGACAGATGCCCACATGAATTTGTATGGTGGAGGGATCCATTTAAGATACGGATATGTGAAGAGAATAGGCGATTTGCATTTAACCCCGCTGGATATCTATTGCCCTACTGGATGGGGAGGTATTTCGGATTTATTTCGGAGGAGGATTAATTGTTGAGCACATTAGAACTCATCTCTATGATGCTTACGGTCTCGCTTGCAAGCGGATTGAATCTCTATATAACTGTCCTGACAATCGGGATATCAATCAGGATGGGATGGGTTGAGAATCTACCAGCCGAATTGCATATTTTAGGTTCAACGCCTATACTTATTATTTCGGGGATTCTCTTCTTATTACAATTCTTTGCAGATAAGATTCAATTTGTAGATAATCTCTGGGATTCAATTCATACATTGATCAGACCGGTAGGGGCGGCACTGATAGGAGTCGCAATACTCTATGGCTCAAATCCATTGATTCTTATAATAGGTGTCCTGCTCGCAGGTTCTGTCTCTCTCATCTCCCATTCAAGCAAGGCTACAACAAGGATGCTCATCAATATAATGAGCCCCTTTGAATCGCTCTCAAACAAGACTGTATCAATTGTAGAGGATGGGCTTGTCCTTGCCCTTACTTATTTTGCAATAAAATATCCTTTGATTGCTGGAACAATTGCGGTCTGTCTTGTGTTGCTTATTCTTATCTTTACACCGAGGATTGTGAGATGGTCGCTCTTTATGTTTAAGGCGATATTTTATAGATTTAAAGGCGTGATAAATAAGATTGAAGAGAACGAGATTCTCCCGCAGGCACATCTCATACTCCTTGAAAATAAAAGACCGGAGATAACGATTTCCTGCAGGGCACAAAATATAAAAGGTGCACATGGAAGAGATGGTTATATCTCTTACAATGATTCCAATCTTTACTTTACCTATAACAAATGGTTTAGACCGAGGCTCTGGCATATAAGTAGAGATAGAATAGTTAATTCATATTTTAAGCAGCAACTACTAATTGATATAATAGAGATAATCTACAAAGGTGAAAGGGGTAGGGAGAGGAAGGTTAGACTCGTCTTCTTAAAGGATAGGTCACCGCTTGTTGAAAGACTTGCATCAAGGCTTGCATCAATTCCAGCAAAATAGAATAAAGTTTGAAATTACCTTAATATTGGTCTATAAGCACAGGGTTTTATTCAGGAGGTCTTATGGTAAGAGTAAGGTTTGCACCATCTCCCACAGGTTATTTACATATTGGAGGGGCGAGGACTGCACTATTTAATTATCTATTTGCAAAAAATCAGGGTGGAAGATTTATTTTGAGGATTGAGGATACTGATCAGGCACGTTCAACAGAGGAGTCTGTGGGGGCGATTCTCACAAGTATGAAATGGCTCGGAATGGAATGGGATGAGGGGCCGGAGGTCGGAGGTCCATTTGAGCCGTATTTTCAGTCTCAGAGGTTACATATATACAGACAGTATGCCGAACTGCTGATTGAGAAGGGTTTTGCCTACAGATGCTACTGTACTCCAGAAGAATTGGAGCAGAAGAGAGAGGAGAATCAAAAAAAGGGACTCCCTACCCGATATGATAGAAAGTGTAGAGACCTGAAGGAGAAGAAGGACCTGCCTTATGCAATCAGATTTAAGGTTCCAGATGATGTGGGCGATGTTGTGTTTGAGGATCTATTGCACGGTAAGATATCTGTCCCCTCCTCCGAGGTTGAGGACTTTGTGATATTAAAGTCCGATGGATTCCCTACATACAATTTCAGCTGTGTACTGGATGATGCCCTGATGCAGATTACTCATATCATAAGGGGCGATGACCATATTAACAATACGCCCAAACAGATACTTTTATATAAGGCACTGGATATGCCAGTTCCAGTCTTTGTGCACCTCCCAATGATCCTCGGCTCAGATAAGACAAGGCTATCCAAGAGGCACGGTGCGACAAGTATTGGTCTCTACGAGGAGATGGGGTATCTACCTGAGGCAATGATAAATTATCTCGTGAGACTTGGATGGTCTTATGGTGATCAGGAGATATTTTCAAAAGAGGAGCTTATTGAGAAGTTCTCTCTGAAAAATCTCGGCAGGTCAAGTGCGGTCTTTAATCCAGAGAAGCTTTTGTGGCTCAATCATCACTATATAAAGAGCCTTGATACCGCACATATTGCAAAAATACTTCAGAAATTTTTAAAGAAATCTGAAATTGATTGCGAGGACATCGAGAAATTAAAGAAGATCGTACTCGCTCTGAGAGAACGCTCCAAGACTATGGTGGAGATGGCGGAGAAGTCAAAGGTCTTCTTTGAGAAAGAGGTCGTATTTGAAGAAGGGGCAAGGGAGAAATTTATAACGGAGGATATAAAACCTATTTTGAGTGAAGTGGCGGATAATCTAAATTATGTATCAGATTTCTCACTAAAGGGTCTGGAGGATTTCTTCAAGGAATTTGTAGAGAAAAGAGGTATCAAATTTAAGATCATAGCCCAGCCATTGAGAGTGGCACTCTGCGGAAAGACGGTTGGACCAGGCATATTTGAGATGATAGAGATATTGGGGAAAGAGGAGAGTATTAAGAGAATAAAATCTGTCGTCTAATTTTAATTTACTTTTCTTCTTTTTAGATTAAAATCATAAATTATGAGAACCTTATTATTTTTTTCAGCCATTTTTATATCTTTGACATTTTCAACATATTCTCTTTATGGCAATGAAGATAATCTGAAAATACATTATCAGAGGTCTGCCTTTGAGAAGAATTTTCCAGAAGCAGACCTCAGTGTCTATAACACAGGTGAACTAAAATCTATATTTAATTTGAATCTTTATGTAGAAGGGATTGAGGATGTAAGGCGGTTTATAAAGAGGTATGGCGCCATTTTTGGATTAGGAGATGAAAGATGTGAGATGATTCTTAAACGGGAAATAAAGAGTGGTGAGATATCTGTCCTGATTTTTAATAAATATTGTAATGGCATTGAGGTCTTTCAGGATAGATTGAGCATATTTCTAAAAAATAGGATTTTGTTCGGGCTCCATAATGGGAGCAGGAATACAGACGGGATTATAAGTGAACCTTTTCAAGGCAGAGATGCAATCTTAAATCATCTCAAGGCGATGAATATCTTTAAAAATGTAATAGATGCAAGATTAGTTTTATATAGATTTTATAATCGCCTCTTCCCCATCTATATTGTCAGTGCTGATTCAGGTTATTTTCTATCTGCATATAAATATTTTATCAATGCTACAGACGGTAAAATTTTATTTCGTCTCCCTCTTTATAAGAGTATAAGGGGGAATGTCTATCTTGATTCACCTGAAAAGGATAAGAATCCATCTATAGTAACCCTTCCAGATACACTTGAATATGGAATATTAAAGAATGCAGTCGCAGATGTATATTCAAGTTGCGACCCAAATGCAAGTTGTGATAGCTCAAAAAGGATTGCAAAACCGGATAATACTGGAGATTTTATCTATACACCAGACGAATCAAAGAATCTTGACCCGTTTGCAGAGGTAATGGCATATTATCACCTCAATAGATTATACAACTGGTTTAAGGGAGCGGGGTTTGAATTCAATCCGTTCGGAGTTTTAGCAGTGGTGGGATTTATGGGAGTGGGCTCAGAATATGATGAGATATTTCAATGTAATGGATATTATTTAAATAGACAGGTGATCCTTGGATTCTGCCCGAAGGAGAATTCACATAACAACTCTGGAAGAAATATAAATGTTGCCTACGATTCAGATATCATTATGCATGAACTTACCCATGGATTTTTTGAAGAGATCTATAATCTCGATCCGGTTGTGGACAATCTGGGCTTTTCTGGAATGTTGTTGGGTCTGAATGAGGCGATTGCAGATTTTATACCTTCTCATATAACCGATGATTCACTCATTGGCAGGCATCTGGGAGGAGCCATCAGTGGAGAGTCTATACGAGACCTTACAAATCTGAGGAGATGCCCGTACTATCTAAACGGTGAACCTCACAACGATGGTGAGATCATCTCCACTGCACTCTGGGGTGCAAGAGGTCTGATTCATGATAGAGAGCAATTTGCAAGAGTCGCATTTTTGGCTATAAGCGGGCTCAATAGTTCATCTTCATTTATTGATTATTATAATCAGGTTGTAAACTTTGTCTCCACCACAATCTCCAAGGCGGCAGCAGAGAATATAAAATCACCATTTTTGAGCAGAAATATTGATAAGTGCGGAAGGCTGATAGAGGTGGAGAATGGATTTTTGGCACAGGGGCATATCTTTTCAGCAACAGATGCAGGTCTCAGTTCAGAGGTTCCATATGAGGTGCAGTTTATATATAATCTCCCAGATGATAATATGGTTGTAAATATAGATATTACAGGGATGAATCTCTCGGGTAGCTCATCCACCGATTTTATTAAATTTTATGTAAATTACAATAGACCAGTTGATTTTTCCTTTGAGGGAGTCAAGTCTGACTATGTCTGGATTAAGAGGAGTCAGACGCTAACTGACCTCAAAAAGGGAAAGTACTATGTCCTTCCGGTGGGTGATGGTCAGGGGACATACATCTTTAAGTTTAAATTTGCATATAAAGAGCCTGCTCCCAGGATAAACTCAGTTGACCCGGAAGAGTTAAAATTAAACAGTACAGTTGAAGAGTTTACTATCAATGGAGAAAATTTCCAGAAAGGTGTGAAGATAAAGCTCCCATACGGAATATCATATGAAGACTATGATGTGGTTGATTCAAATAATATAATTGTTTACAACCTGATGGTAAGCGATGAGACTCAGTGTGGTTATAACAGTCTCTCTGTAATAAATCCAGATGGACAGAAAGGGGTTGGAAAATCTCTACTACTAATAGTCAAGGGGAATGATAAATGCAAGTGTGATATAACTCTTGAATGTGATGAGCAGTGTAAGTGTGACCCCGACTGTTCAGATGGTGGTTGTGGTTGCAGTATTTTATATTAATTATTCAAATTTGATTTCAAGAATTGTTAGAATCCTTACACCTCTGGGTGTAACTACCTCACCCTGCTCCCCCACCCCTTTATTGATAAGTGCCCGTGCAATAGGTGATTTAACTGAGATCCTGTTCCTGCTCAGATCTACCTCTTCCTCTCCCACAATTGTATAAATAAATTCCTTTCCATTCTCTTCATCTCTGACCTTTACCGTAGTTCCAAATACTACCTTATCACCCTTTATCTGAGAGGTATCAATGACCTTGGCGCGTGCTATTTTATCTTCCAGTTCCTGAATCTTCCCCTCTATAAATGAGTGTTTCTCCCGTGCTGCATGATAATCTGCATTCTCTGAGAGGTCTCCCTGGGAGCGAGCCTCTTCAATAGCTTTAATAATTTTGGGTCTCTCTATAGTCTTCAGTCTATTTAATTCTTCTTTTAATCTCTCAAGTCCTTCATAAGTAATGGGTATATAATCCATTTTTTACCTCCTTAGGTGACCACGAGGGACTGATGCCCCAAACGAAAAAGCGCGCCCGACCCGGCTCGAACGGGTAGCCTTCGGATTCGTAGTCCGGTGCTCTATCCAATTGAGCTACGGGCGCAACCTGAGCAGATTAATTAAATAAATGCATTTTTGAGAGATGTCAAGAGTTGTATCAGTTATAATCTCTTTACATACAGGGACTTATGGGAATGTATCAATAAGCCTTTTTAGACCCTATCTATTGTGCCAGATGCAGGGCAAATAACATTGAAGAATATATTTATGTTAGAGGGCATTTTATTTAATTGATTGTGAAGAGAGTTGAGGTAACCTGATTTTGAAAATGTGAACATAAACATCCAGCAACCTTAATTTACAAATAGTCAACTTTTCAAAGCAAATCAATTCTGGGCAGCAGTGGAAAGATTTTTGATTAAAAATTATATTCTTTATTGGATGGGTCAAAGTCTTTATCCGTAAGTCCTACATTGAATTTTAAGTCTTCATAAGAGTAATCTTCTACAAGCTGATTCTCCCAGTCATAGACCATAATCTTTATCGGGAGTTTCTTCTCCTTATCTACCCACAGGACAGCCTTATAGCAATAATAACCCTTTTCCTTCTCTTTGGGGAATGTTGCCTCCAATTTAAGGCAATCAACACCAAAGACCTTCTCCTCCCCAGCCTTTATAACAGTTATTGAATCCCCATTCTTCTTTGCCCTGTTTACATTGGTCTGAACGACCTTTAATAGATTTCCTATCCCCATATCTGTGACGGGGTGTCTATTCCCTTTCATTGCCATTGAACCCCTGGGGTCCAGATTGACTGATACGACGCCCATAAGTCCGCCCTCATGAGCCTTTATCTTATTGTCATTTAATCCTTCTACATAAATCATCTCTCTACCTTTGTATGGGTCCTTAATCCATTTCATATATACCTTAAATGGTTTTGCAAACTTAAAGAAGATGGTCTCTCTGGGATACATCTTCTTACCTATCCTCTCCTGTTTGTACATTATACCAGTATAATCCTGTATCTGTTTGTATGACTCCTGTGCCTCATTCAAGAGCGCCTCAATATCCACCTCTTCTGCGTAAATCAGATTACCTGTTAAGGTGCATAATAAAATTAAAGATGAAGGTAGAAAAAATCTCATAATATAACTCCTTAAAATTATATTGAATCCAGAATATCTCCACAGGCATTTTTATCATTACTCTTCATTGCATCACAATTGCAGGAATCTATATACTGCTGGCATTTGCTGTCCTCGTCGGCGGTGAATGGGCTCTTTGAGACCTCTTCATCGATCTTGCTGTGGCATTCCTCTCTCTGAGTGGCATTGTCTGCATATAGACAATCACAGGCTCTATGTAGGAGGTCTTCACAGGCTGAACCGACTCCACCACAGGATGAAACATATATCATAAGTGCGACAACAGATAAAATTAAGGCTACCAATATTAATATTCTTTTCTTCATCTATCTCTCCTTTGATTCAGAATTTACAAACTCTCTTATCAGGCTGGCATCCTCATTTGAGATTTCTACAAATTTTATTCCCATACCCGGCTCAAACTCACTGGAATTGGAGAATGTCCTGTTCCAGACCACCTCTGCGAGTACAACTATCTCGTGATTTGAATTTGGCAAAGTAAACTTTAATTTAAACCTTTCACCGACTGGCTTTGGATTCACTGTGGGGACAAAGAGTCCGCCAGCACTGATATTCTTTGCATATCCAAAGAAGACATCTTTATTCATTTCAACCTTCATCCTGAACACCCTCAGGTATACTCTTAATTCTCTCCTTCTCTCCTTCTGAATCTTCTGAAGACCATCATTATTTTTATATACCATAAAAAGCCGCCCTAATCTATCATTTTAAACAGAATCCAGTCTTTTCCCGCAACCTCAGGAATTCATCAGATACCGAATATGCAATGATATCCCTTATCTCCTCATCCCTGTTGCACTCCTTCTGTATGGCGTCATAATTGGTTGGCAGCTGTCTCCCCTGCATACTGGATCTATATATATAAGAAATTGCAACAGCGGGTGAAGATGTAATAAATAGTCCAACTCTATTTGCACTCATAAAAGATGCCTTCTTGAATACCTTCATATCAAGTTGCATCAGATCTGATATTCTATCCTGCATACTCATCAATATCCCTCTATTCTTTCGGGAGAGTCCCTTTGAGAGTCGCTTTGCCATATTAATTGATGCCTCATCCTTAATCTGAACACCATATTTGTCCTGTGCCACAAGTAGTAATATGGCATTTGCCAGAATCTGCAATTCTTCCGGGCTCAATGCAGCGGCTGCTATCTGTCCATCTGCTATAAAGTATAATATCTTTGCAAAGCCAAACTTCTGCTCTTCGGTGGGCAACTTCCTTGCATAGTCGCCTCCAATTATTACTGATGGAGGGTCTGTTGCCTCCACGAATGATTGAATTCCCTGTTTATCTGCGATGTAAATATTATAGTCCTGAATATTTAGAATCTTTGCAACCTCATCACATCTTGTCCTTATTAGCTCATTTGACTTTTTAGTCATTCTGGTCTTCTTTACCTCAGGCCCATATTTCTCGATGCCCGGGCTTAATATATCGTGCAGGTCTTCATTTATGATACTCAGAATCTCCCTGAATAGTCCGCGTGCCCTATGGTGAATTATATAAAGGTCAATATCTTCTTTCCTGAGTAAGACTTCCTTAACACCTTCAATGCGATGTCTGATCTCGCCATAGGCAAATTCCTCATCATTTGTTGCACTCTTTAAGCCCAGAAGTGTGCCAATGGCAAAGAAGAGGCCATCTTTGTGTTTTATCTGATTGAAGATACGGGATAGTGCCCTGATATTCTCTGTATTGAATGGGTCTATCTGAATAAGTGTTCGGTATTCAATTATTGCCTGTGGATATGTAGATGGGTCCGAGGCATAAATCTTTGAAAGCATTACATGTGCGAGGATATTGTTTGGTGCAATCTGAACTACCCTTTTAAGCTCCCTCTCTGCATCCTGATTGCTCTTCCTGATCTCTGAGTAGATCTCAGCCTTTTTAATCATAAGGGGAATTGCATTTATCTTTTCATGTTCCGGGAATGAATTTATTACGCTCTCATAGATAGATAAAAGTTCCTCAATCTTGCCAGCCCTCTCACAGAGTGAGACAAGCCTCCCAAGTAGATCTTCGTTGGTGGGGTCTATCTTAAGTCCCTTCTTTAAGGTCTCAATGGCTTCATCTACATTTGAGAGACTATTTTCATATATCCCTGCAATTGTATAAATATACTCAAGATTCTTTGTGGGATTCTGGTTTATACTCAAAAGATATTGATAGGTTTTTAATGCATAATCATAATTATTTTGTGAATAATAAATCATACCCATATACTCCAGTGCCACAATATTATTTGGTTCAAGAGAAACTACCTTCTGGAAGCTCACAAGCGCACCGTTTATATCTTGCTTATGCGTATATAAGAGTGTTCCGAGGTAGAGATATGAATTCTTCAGGATCTCCTGTGATTTTGTACAGGAGACGAGGGCACCGAGGTAATTTATAGCCTCATCAAAATTCTTTGATGCGATCAGGTGATTGGAGAGTGCAGCCAGTGCCTCTTCATTATATGGGTTGAGGGAAACAGCATTCTTATATGCTGATATAGCCTCGGAAATCTTTGAAGGGTCTCTCTCCAAAAGATGCGCCATCTTTACAAAGATTCCCGCCTTCTCTAAATTATCTGTCAAGACAGATATCCTCTTTGAATACATTGATATAAGTTCATCAGTGCGATTCTGATTAATAAGTAGCGGCTCAAGTCTCGTAAATATATTACTATCGGCAGGTGAGAGGTCAAATGCCATCAGATATATGGAGACTGCCCTTGTGATATCACCAATTTTCTCTTCCAGAACCTGTGCCGCCTCAGTATAGATCCTCTTTTTTACGACATTATTCATAATCTTCTCTGCGAGTGAAATTGAGATTGAGACAAATTCGTTAAATTTATCGCCTTTGTAATAATAATCTCTGAGGAGGATAAATGCAGGGATATAATCAGGATATCTCGTTGTTATCTCATTTAGTAGCGATATTGCCAGACTGACTGTCTTTGGGTTTCCAAGCAGGAGTACGGCAAGTCTAAAGTTCTCAACCACCGATTCTTCCTGCCCGAGATTTAATCTGTTTATAAAATTCTTAAATAACAGACTCAACCCGTCTGTGTCCATATATTTACTGTATGCCCTTTCAAGTGTATCAATCGCGAGGCGGTTATCCGGCTCAAGTTCCAGCACCTTGATATAGTGAATATAACTCTCCGAGGGCATCTTCATTACGGTCTCTTTGAGAGCAGCCAATTCAAGATGTATTGAGATCAGCAACTCGTTTGAAAGATTCAGATTTGAGAGCTTCTCGAGCACTGTGATGAGTTTGATGTAATCCTTCTCCTCCCTGTATATAGCAGAGAGCATCATAAGCGCCCTTATAAAATTGGGCTCAATGGCAATCACCTTTTCCAGATACATAATTGCCCGATTAATCTCCTTGAGCTTATAATAGAATATCTGGGCGAGTTCCCAGTAGAGTTCAGCCTTTTCAGAATCAACCGGCATCTGTGATGCAAATTCTATTAGCATATCTGCGAGTTCGGTATATCTACCATTCTGCCTGAGAGAATCTATGAGAAGTAATTTTGCATTGCTATTCTCTCTGTTAAGGGCGAGAGACTTTTTTAAGAACTCTATACCTTTATTGAAATTTTTAAGCCTGTTTATGTAGATATCTCCAACCTGATAAAAGATGTAAGCCTTCTGCTTTATATCTATTACCAGCTCCTCCTCCTTGAGCAGCATATCAATATATCTGTCGTAGCTCCTGAGTTTGAGATATATATCTTTCAGGGCATTGAGTGCAGGAAGATTATGTGGATCCAGCATCAGAATCTCTTCATATACCGAGATTGCGCGCTCGGGCATATTGAGTCTATCCTCATATATCTGGGCAATCTTGTGATAGAGCGAGATGTTGTGTGGCTGGTTTCTTGTGACCTCAATCTCTCTTTTATACATATCAATCAACTCTTCATATCTCTCCTGACAGAGGTAGATATTCCCGAGTGACTTTAATGCTGGAAGGTAGTTTGGAGATATCATCAGTGCCTTTTTATAGTATCTAACTGCCTCATCAATATTTTTCAGGTGTTCTTCATATGTCTCTCCTATCTTGTGCAGGAGCGAGACTATCTGAATCTGGTCTTTTATAAGTTCCGCCTCAATCTCACACATCTTTATTAAATCCTCCCATCTACCGAGACGGGCATATAGACGGGCGAGCGTCCTGATAGTCGGTAAATGGTCCGGGATTATATCCAGAATCCTCCTATATGTCTCAGCCGCCTTCTCCTTATTATTGAGCCTCTCCTCATATGTAATGCCTATTTTATCCAGCAGGAAGGCCACCTGTTCCTTATCCTCCGTAATCTTTATCTCCTCTTCAAACATATCAATTAGTTCCTGATACATCCCGAGCCTTCCATACAGTGTCCCAAGGGCTTTGAGCGCTGGTAGATATGATGACCTTATCTGAAGTATCTGTCTATAAACTGCGATTGCCCTGTTGAGGTCCTGAATCCTCAATTCAATTATCTCTGCCATCTTATAGTAGCGTGCCACTTTCTGAAGGACATCTTCGGTCTGAGATATCTCCATCTCCATTAATCTAACAAGGTCCTCCCACTTTCCGTGTTTTGCAAGCAATCTACCGAGTGCGGCGTAGGCTGGCTGATATGAAGAAGAGGTCTCAATTATCTTTTTATAGTAATCTATTGCCGCAACCTCATTCTGTAATTTCTCTTCATAGATGCTACCGAGTCTGAAATATATATTTGCGAGCACATTTTTATCTGAAGTCAGTTCTGCTATCCTTTTTAGAATCTCTACAATCTTATCATATTCGTTTTTCTGAAAATATTGATGTAACAGGTCATCAAGTGTAGCGAGGTCAGAAGACCTGAGCCTTAGAATCTCGGAGAGATAGTATATTGCCGAATCGGGGTCATTTAGATAATTTTTGTAAAGCACCACAAGTTTGTTATATATATCTACCCTTTTTTCAGGAGGAAGGGCGTTTGAATGTTGCTTTAATACAGCCGAGAGTTCACTATATTGCTTCTTCGTCATAAGAATATTCTCAATAGCGCTCACCGCATCCCTGTCCGATGGGTCTATCATAAATATTCTCTCATAGCACTTTAGTGACATATCAGGGTCGTTTAATCTCTCCTCAAATATCTTCCCTTCAAATAGTAGCAAGGTCTTTATATAAGGCTCTGGAAGTTTTAGATGTGTAATCTGATCAATTATATTTACCAGTTCTGTGGTATTTCTATTGCGAAAATAGATATTATTCAGAAAATTGAGAAGATTTACATCACCTGTTGAATCAGAGAGCGCCTGCACAATGGCATCCCGCGCCCCATTGATGTCACTCAGATAATAGAATTTTACAAAGGCTATCTCAAACCAGATATCCGCCTTATTCTTTATCTCTGGATTTTGAGCCATTAATTGTAGGAGCTGAACTGCCATTTGATAATTTCCTAAATAATAGAATAATCTAATGGCAGACCTTACATTCGGGAAGAATGAGAAATCAATATTAAATGCATTCTGAAAATCAATGGCTGCATTCCTCGGTTGCTTTAATTTTTCACTCAGAATTATTCCAGCGGAGTTGAATAATACAGAGGCCTCTCTTGTCTGACCGCGGGTCTTTGCCTCGTCCTCCAGATATGAGACTATCTCCTGCCAGTTTATAAACTCCTTGAGCATCTCTCTTGGGCTCTCTACAGGGATTTTTAGCCTTTCAACAGGTGGAATGCCCTTTATCTCCTCCGAGACCTCCTTCTCTGGCTCTTTCTTTACTCCCTCACTAACCTGGGGTTCTGCACCCTCAATCAGCTCTGCCTCCAATAGAGGCATATCCTCTTCCATAGTCTTCGGTTTGGATGAGAACCATTCATCAATTATATTACTCTTCTTTTCATCGGAAGACATTGAATTTCCTCCTCATATGGAATATCTTTCAGGTAAGAAAATAGTAAATAATAATAAATATGTCAAATTATAATATGCTTCAACCACCAACTCAATTCTTAAAAGACTAAAGTTTACACAGAGAAAAGTTCTTAACCCTATATTTCCCATAACAACCAGATCCCTTTATTCCTTTTTCTTCCCTCACTTCTATCACCGACTTAAAAAACATATTCTTAGAAAATATCAATAGAATTTGTTTTATTAACTACAAAGCAGTTTGCCTGGCCAACTGAAATATTGTTTAACCAGTTTTATATTTTATCCAAAAATAACGCATTGTGCTATATAGAATGATAATAAAAGGACAGGTTGTTTATCCAAAAGAAATCTCCTTTTAGTTTTTTATCTGATAACAGACCCGTCCAAAACAGATTATAACAAAAGCCTCAAAGATACTGAATTTTTGGAGGAGGCTTTATATAAATATGAATCACATCAGTTTTCAGCAAATTCTACAAATATTTTCAAGGAATATGTTTTATAAGGCTATGATAGAGATAAGGGGAGATAGAGGAATAATGGATTTGTCTCTTAATAGGAATTTATATCAATGCTTATAGTGTGAGTGGTGTTTAAGATACCAGACAACTTTCTAATAGGTTTTACATCCTTTAAGACCCCACCAATTGTGCCAGATGCAGCAATTGTAGGGGCTAATGATTATTAGCCCTTACTAATTTAAAGTTGTACAGCATTTTAAAATGTAAAAAAATCAGAATTGAATCTTATGTAGAATCCTTCGCTTCAAAAATTGGACCACCATTTAAAAGACTTCAACCTAT
The DNA here is from genome assembly GCA_049969675.1 of Myxococcota bacterium. Taxonomy (GTDB): domain Bacteria; phylum Myxococcota; class SpSt-1050; order SpSt-1050; family SpSt-1050; genus SpSt-1050. The sequence goes on from JBMFOP010000031.1 coordinate 24,559, forward strand.
CATAACTGAGCAATTACAAAATTAAGAATTCAATTGATTTTTTTATTAAATAAAAGTATTATATCTCCTCACTCAGGTCTTTAAGGAGGTTTCACGATGTTAAAAAAGATAATTGCTGTCCTGTTTGCCTTATCGGTATGTATTCTGATAATCTACTGTGGAGGTTCTGACAACAGGATTGATTTTGGTGATGTGTCCATACAGGACACCATCAGCACAACAGATACGGGAAATAACAATAATACAAATGTGTGTAATTCCTGCACCTCTGAGCAATTATGTGCTTATGAAAAGGCCTGTGTCAACAGGCCAACAGAAGAGGCAAAATCAACCAGGGATAGTCAGAATAATATTTTTGAAACGCCAGACTTCACCTGTATAACAGACTCTCCAAGAAAGCCACAGGGACCTGATAAGGTCAAGATCAAGGGCTGTGTAGATGCATTCGGGATCTCTGGCAATACTGTTGATGCAAAGATCTCCTTTTATAAAGAGGAAGATATTTTGCAATATGGCGAATGCATAAAGGTTAGTGGGAAGGATAATTGCAAAATGCCAGACCCAATTGTACCTGAAGTAATATCCACTCAGGATACTACCTGTGATGACTGGGGCGCTTATGAAGTTGAAAATATTCCGACCAACACAATGCTGGTAAGATTGGTAAGGCTTGAGGATTTTCACGACACATATCAGTTCAATGTATATTTCCCTGCGGATAAAGACTTAAACAATGATGGTATAATCACAGCCGATGAATACGATGACGCAACGGCAAATGGCATTAGTAATTCCACATGGAATCTGATCCCGAGAACAATCGGTCTGCTCGGAATCACAAAGGGCAATGGAGTCATTGCTGGCAGAGTTAGAGATTGCAAACACTACCCGGTAATGAATGCAACGATAGGGACAGATGGCAAACCGAAGATGCTGGTATATTTCAACGGTGATGATGGCAAGGTGGATTCAGATGGTAAGGCAAAGAGTTCGGACCCGGATCCACAGAGAAAATCTACCAATTCTGACGGTCTCTATGCTATAGTAGATATCTCACCGGGTAATTACAACATCGCAGCCCTTGCGCAAAAAGATAGTCAAATTGTAAGGCTTGGATATTATATACTTACAGTATTCCCGGACGCCGCCACAATACTCTCATTTAAGGAATCACGGGCAAGATAAAGGCAAGAGTCTCCCTCATCATTAAATAGTTTATAGAGATGACACCCTCGGTTCTTCTCTTAAGAAAGAACATTACAGAGACTCCATATTATATTGCAAAAAGAGATTTTGACAAATATAATAAAATCCTGTGAAGAGAGTTTCTAATTCATATAATTATTTATTTTTCAAAACCATTAAAATCAATAAAGAGAGAAAACGATGCCCGGTGATAGATTATTTAAGTGATTTAAACCCCGTTAGAACGATCGGTTTATTCAAAGGCAGTAAGATTGATATTTATTATACTGATACAAAGGACTTCAACGACGAACAATTGGCATGGTTTAAATATGAGAAAGGTCAGATTTACAGGCAGAGAGATAATAAAACTTACATTAATGATTTCAAAAAACAGCTAATAAAAATGAATATACATCCATATTGTAATAGATGCATATATAAATTTAGCTGTCCTAACATATGGGTGGAAGAGAAGAAAGATCTATTTGAGGAATCAGAAAAAATAGTAAGAAGTCTTCTGATAAAGATGAGAGGAAATGTACTTGATATTGGCTGCGGCTCAATCAATTTATACGAAGGTATATTAAAAAATCTTTCTATCAACAATAAAATTAATTATACTGGTATAGACCCAAACTCTAAGAGCATAAAAAATATGAAAAAACTATACAAAGATTATAATAATATAAAGTTCATCAAAACGACCATAGAAAAGTACCCCGCAAAAGATATAAAATACGATTATGTTTTATTACTCAGAAGTATCAATCACATAAAGAACACAACAAGTCTTTTCAAAAAAATAAAAAAAATATTGAAAAAAGGTGGGAAACTATTGATTGTAGACAATATCCCTTTTGGCGTAATAAGAGATGGAAGTTTTCTATCTGATACCAATAAAAAACCAATAAAAAACCCGGTCTTTGAACATTTTCATAATTATGATAGCATAGATATATTAAGATTTTTAAGAGTAAAGCATATATGTATAAAGCTTCATACATCTGTAACGATGTATACTTCAAACCAGTGGTTGTTATTAGGATTTATCTCATAAGGATTTAGTGATTAAAAAATTGATAAAGTATCTCATATTGTTCATCAAAAGACTTTTTATAATTATCAGATATATCCGACAGCCCTCTTCTTACCAAATTTATATCCTTACTATTAAATATGGATAAAAGTTTCTCTTTTATTAAAAATTCTTCATTACTTCTTGCTAATGGAAAAAGATTCCCATTCAGTTCTGCCAGATCTTTATTACTAATGAGATTATAATATCTTTTATAATCAAGGGTTTTTGGAGTCAATGTTAAAGGAAATGGCTGAGGAATTCCTCCCACCATTATAGGAATTAAATAACATCCTATAATTCCCTCAATGTCATCCTCTGGATAACCAAGCATAAATGTAAAATGAGATCTTCTAAAGTCAAAACCACCTTTATATAACTTCAATACGCTGTTCAATATATCATTAAAGTTATACGGTTTTCTGAAGTACCGCATCATATTTTTACTTGCGCTTTCAAGAGGAATGGTTATGCTTTTAACATTAGATGATATGAATAGATCAATCATCTCCTCATCCAATCTATTTGGTTGAATCCCCATCTCAAAACTTAATGATATATCTGGTAATCTGTTTTTTATTTTATTGATGAATAATTTTAATATATCTGGCCTTAACATAACATTTGGATCCCAATTTTCAAAGTAAGTGATGTTAAAATCATTATATATAGTGTCTATCTCATTTATCACTTTTTTCACATCATATACTTCTAGTGTTGATGATTTTTTATTACAACAAAAGGAACAGTTATAAATACACCCATCAATCAACTTGAAAATTGCAAGTGGAGGTATTCTATTTAATGCTGAATAATCAGGTATATAGTATTTTGCCTTATTGAAATTTCCCCTGTATAGCCTTGCTCCCAGTTTTGAGGCATGCTCTGGAATCCATGTCGGATAAAAACCTCCAAGAATTATATCTGATTTTGTATAATTATTTTTAATGTATTTAAGGATATCCCATATAATAGGATAGTTATATGTCAAGCAAGAAGTAATAAAAAATTTCTCAATATTTTCCTTTATTACAGATAATCTTTTTTTCAAATAATCTATATCCATCCCCATTATTCGAATCTCCTTTTCAAAACTTGTATTTCCACACCGAATGTATTTATATAGAGGGAGAGACTCAAACTCTACCTTTTGTTCAGGATTATATATATTCATATCAATAAAATGACAGTTGCCTATAATTCTTCTATAAAATGAGAATATTTTAAGAAATCCGTATGGATAATGACTTGCCTGAGATTCCAATTGAAATCTGTCAGCAACCAGAGCCGGTGGATTTATAAAAACATATGTCTTCATATTAGATAATACAATGTTATATGCTCTGCTTTATAAGAAACAGTCAAATAAGTCAGAATAATACTATGTTCATCCATTATCTCTCCAAAAAACTTATTCATACCTATATTATTTTCAATAATATCTATATGTGCTGAATTATAGCAATACCTGCCATCATCTCTTACCAGCAGAGAATTATGTAGGACCCTTTTAAGAAAAAATTTATCTTTCAAACAGAGTTTATTCTCTAAATAATTTGATTTAATCTTATTTTTAAACAAATAGTATCTCGGGCCATTTATCTTCCCTTCTAAAATCGTGAATCTGAGAAGGCTATTATCTTTTTTCCTAAAATATACCTTATAAATTAAATTGTGATTATCATCCAATCCGACTCCAAAGATAAGATTATCTAAATTGACTACCCTATTTTTTATTAATAAAATTTCATCTATTACTTTTTTTGGAAGCAAATCTACATAAAAATTATATATAATATTATTGTATTCATCTCTAAATTTATTGTATATACCAACCACATATCTATAACATAAGATCCTTTCAGTATTGAGATTAAATTTTATTGAAAACTCCAATGGGTATGATTGATATTCCTTAACACGTTCTACATAATCAAGTACCCTTCTATCAAAGAGAATGGACATTTCATCTCTTACATTATCTATATTTCTCAACTTTTTTATATGCCTGTTATAGATGCTTATATCTAATAATCTCCTTTCAATAGCCTCAATTTTATTGTTTCTGACAAATGGACCAGGGCAGACATTATACAATATACATTTTGTACACACAGGCAGGTGAATTGTTTTATAATCCCCTGTTATTTTTACTTTTGATGAAATTGTATGGTCATAATATAATAACTCTCTTATTTTAGTAAAAAAGCACGGACTGATATTTTTAAATTCTATAACTTTTACATCATCTCTCCTTATTTTTTCTCCCAATCTGTCTATCTCTCCACACAATTGATTGAATTTTAATTCACTAATTTTATCAATGCTCAACAATATTCTTTTATTATCGTTAAAAATAATTTGAATAATAATATTCATTTGATTATGTTAATTTGGTTAAATTCACCATCCCCATATAAGTCTAAATAATTTTTTGAAACACCGATACATAAATTTATAAATTTACATCTTTTACAAACACCAAATCTCGTTAAATTCATAAACCTCTCATTGTCCAGCCTGAATGTCTCCATTGGAGTTACAACCACGCAATCCTCATCAAAAGGATTCCAATAATAACTACTATATCTTACACCTAATAAACAAAAAGGGAAATACATAAGTTTTATCCTCAGATTCTTTTTATGCTTATCTATCAAGTCTCTCAATATTGGGATAACTTCACTATATCTATATGATAAGTACTTTATATTATCCAGAGCCCTTCCACTTATCCAAAGTGCCCAATAATTAACACTGGCAATATGTTTAGATATAATATAATTGGTGATTTCATTTAATTGGGAGATGATATTATTTGTAACGACGATATCTACTATCAGTTCTAACTTTTTCTTTAATATGTTATCTATAGCAATGTTGACATATTGAAACGATTTATCTACATTAGTAATAGAGCGATATTCATTATCATTTACTGACCTTAATGAGAGTCTTACTTTATTTAATCCACCCTTCACAAGACGGTCTAAAAAATCTTCATAAAAAAGCAGATAGCCATTTGTTTGTAATGAAATTTTCTTTATGTGATGCCTTTTCGCTATTTCAATCAATTGTATTATATCTTTTCTTATTGTTGGTTCTCCACCACCAAATCGGATCTCTGTGGGACTATATACATTGAGTGCCTCGTCCAGCAATTTAGATGCTTTGTTTGAGTTTAAATTGATTTTCCTAATTTTTTCGTCAATAGAGCAATATATACATCCAGAATTACAAGAATATCCAGGGATAAAATCTAATAATTTAATCTTTTTTGCCATATATCCAGTGCCCCTTACAAAATATCTCAAATTCACAATTATAACAATCTCTTCTATATATTCTACGCTTGGATAGATATTCTGATAAATTTACAATCTGACCATTGGTAAATAACATATATCGCTCACTCTTATAGTAATCTGAATACATATACTTTGCAAGTTCTGGGGCTATACAAAATTCAAAATTTATTAGATTTACCTGAATATTATTATGTTCACAGTAATCTATTGTTTTGATCAAATGTCTTTTCAACTTTTCCTTAGGTGGAATAAGGGCTGAATTTACAACTCCAAAAGGGGTATAATATTGGATATTATATGTCTTTACTCCCAGTGTACATAGAAGCTGAGATATATATAGTATGTCAGTATAGTTATAAGATGTTATAGTTGTATTGATCCCAATTTTATTATGGTCAAACATATTGACTACATTTTTGATGCCTGTAATTGTTTGTATAAAACTCAATTTAGTTGAAGTCAAAAATTCCTGTTTTCTCTTATTACTGCTATGTAAAGAAATCAAAATAAATAAATTTTTAAATTTTTTCAATGATTCCACGACCTCTCTGTAATAAAACATCTTACCATTTGTGGTTATAGTAATCCTTTTGTAGCCTAACAGGGTAGCAAAATTAATTAATTTCTTCAAATGAGGGTATAATAAGGGTTCTCCTCCATCTATGTCCAATAGTTCATATCCCTTTTTCCTATAATCATTAATAATCTTAATCTGGTAATTAATGTCACCATCAACCCTTTCTCTATCACCAACAGAGCAAAATATACATTTATTATTACACTTATAACTTACATTAATTATTAACTTTCTCTCCACATCTTTATTTTGAATTATCTTTATATATTCAAATAGGGGTTGATAATATTGTATGTTTATCGGTTTTCTGAAAAGTTCATCTATATTGTGTCTTTGATGGACATAAGCGCACATCCTACTTTTTGGTACATATTTTTGAAAATGAACTTTTACTCCATAATTTTTTATCCATTCGCCAATTTCCTTAAATGATTTTATTACATCCCTTTTCCTCTCTCCTGGTATTCCATACATACAATGTAGTTTTACTGACACTCCATATTCATATAATAATTGCAGTTTTTCTCTAATTAAAGAGACGGTGAAGGCTTTATTTAACAATCTCAAAATCTTATCATTCCCTGCTTCTGGTGAAAGATAGATAACATCTGTACATTCTTTTAATTTTTTTACTATATCTCTATTTAAATGCATTAGCCCGATACCGTTTGCAAAATGGAGCCTTAAATTTAACCCTATTACAATATCAAGAAATGTTGAAAAATACTCCATATCTAAGTTAGGGTATTGGTCAATAATAATTATTTCTTCTACACCATGTTTTTTCAAAAACATCAGGTCATCTCTAATATTATTTACTCCTATAATCCTGTATTTCTCCTTTTTACCAGAACAGAAAACACAATGAAAATTACAGCCGCTACTAATTTTATATGGAAATATATTCTTTACATCATTTATATCTTTTATCAAGTCAATCTCAATAGCCTTTCTCAGATATCTGGTAACAAGTTTAATATTGATATCTTTAATAAAAGGTAATCCCTCATACACCTCATTCATACTCTTATTTAAAAATGGAGTTA
>JBMFOP010000032.1:0-30667 GCA_049969675.1 Myxococcota bacterium
GACTAAAGAAAAAAATATTATCCTCCACAAGAATTAGTAAATGGAAAATGGGAGTTGTTAGGGAAATATAGATATGATGTGATAGATGATGTTCCTTCAATGGCAACCGCTCACGGCGAAGAATATTTAGGATTTGCTACACAGAAAAAAGAAGCATTGTTAGAAATTTTTATCAAAGCATCTTCAAACCCCGATGATTTAGTTTTGGATTGTTTCATCGGCTCAGGCACAACTGCTGCGGTTGCACAAAAACTCGGCAGACGATGGATTGGGTGTGATATAAATAAAGGGGCGATTCAATTGACAAGTAAAAGATTGCAAAAAGTAATTCTTGAACAGATAAAAAACAATAAGACAAAATATCATACGTTTGCATATTACAAGGTCAATAATTATGACCTTAAACTTTTACAAACCGAAGCGATAGAACTTGCAGTCCAGCATATTGGTATTCAGAGAACAAGAACCGATAGATTCTTTGATGGAACCATTAGACAAGAATAAAGGGGGTCAAAGGAGTGTTGGAGCAGATTTAACCACATTAGCCCAAAAAATTGGATGGAAATATCATTCAACAATAATATGGAATGAAGGCAATATATCGAGAAGAACGGCATGGGGGTCATGGTTATCAGCAGCTGCACCTTATGTTATAGCACCAGTTGAATTGATTGTAATACTATACAAAGATGAATGGAAAAAAGATAATTGAGTTGACTTCGCCTAACAGCGGCTATATGCCATTAAAAGGGCGCATATCAGCAGAGCATTGTCCTTACTTAAAGATATTTTAATTTGGATAGCCTTGTAGTTGAGATTATGAAGAGAATTGGGGTAAACTGATTTTGAAAATATGGACCTCCCCATCCATAATCTTTATTTTACAGGTATGAGATTTGTGAGTTTAGATTATTTTGGGCGGTTGTGAATACAGATGTTTTTTAAAATATCCAACTTTCAACTTCGGGTGAGGATAAACTTGATATTAAGAGGGAGAAATGAGCTAAAAGGCGTAAATTAAAATTGGGCGGTTTAACTTGACATAAAAGAAAACTTTGTTATAGAAACTGTTGCATCTTTGGAGGGGGAAACAAACGGAGGAAAGAGATGAAGGTATCCTCACAGGCATTTAATTGGTTTATGCAGAGGATTACGGCTTTAATAATTGCGGTGGGGCTTGTAGTCCATTTTGTAGTTCTGCACTTCTTGATTGAGAGACCTGTTACCATACACAAGGTGGCAGAGAGGCTCCAGTCCTTCTTTTGGGTTCTATTTGATTCTATATTGCTGATAGCGGTTGTATATCACGCACTATATGGCTGCTACAATATTGTAAATGACTTCAAGCCCTCGGAGAGGGTAAAGGGTTTTCTGGTGGTCTTTCTATGGGTAATCGGGCTTGCAGCAATCATAGTCGGTATAGCAAATCTGCTTCCATTCACAAAATCAATTTAAGAGGTATATTATGTTGGGCAGATATTTATATCTCAACGAGTTAACTCTCAACAGGGGTATTAATCTCTTTTCATTCTTATTGATGAGGATTACCGGGATTGCACTCTCGGTCTTCCTCTTCCTGCATATCTGGACTATTGGGCAGGTTCAAAAGGGGAACGATAGCTTTAACTCTGCAATGAACGCATATAATAATCTCTTTGGATGGACTCTGGAATATCTACTCCTGCTGGCGGTTTTGTATCATATGTTCAATGGATTGAGACTCATTGTGGCAGACTTCTTTAACCTGACAGAGCGTCAGAAGGGGTTATTGTGGATTGTGGTTGTGATTGTAGCATTGGTTGCATCGGCGAGCCTCTTTGTATTCTTTCCGATAATACCGAGAAATATTTAATTGGGAGATGAGAGATGAGATATTTTCCAGTCATAGTAGTTGGTGGTGGGCTGGCGGGTTTGAGGGCTGCGATTGAAGTGAATATGCATAATATCCCGGTGTGCATACTTTCACGGGTGCACCCGGTCAGGTCTCACTCCATCGCGGCTCAGGGTGGTATAAATGGTGCTCTGGGGAATCATGTGCGAGGGGTTTATGATTCCGTTGAAAAACATGCATTTGATACAGTAAAGGGTTCAGATTATCTCGGTGATCAGGATGCAATTATAAGGATGTGCACTGATGCACCATTAAGAATTTACGAGATGGAGCACTGGGGATGTCCATTTTCAAGGACATCAGAGGGGAAGATCGCTCAGAGACCATTTGGAGGTGCGGGCTTCCCGAGGACCGCCTATGCGGAGGATAAGACCGGACATGTGCTTCTGCATACTTTATATGAACAGGTAGTTAGATTTGAACACTCCTCCGAGAGGGCGGATATAACGGTAATAGATGAGATGCTGGTTACATCAATTGTCGTGGAGGAAGGGCAATGCGTTGGTGTTATTGCCCTAAATCTCAAAAATGGGCAATTTGAGGCTTTTAATTCCGATGCGGTAATCTTTGCAACTGGTGGTTCTGGGAGAGTTTATGCAAATTCAACAAATGCCCTTATCTCAACAGCTCTCGGGGTATATATCCCCTTTAGAGAGGGCGCACCACTTAAGGATATGGAGTTTATTCAGTTCCATCCTACTACATTGATCGGGACCAATATTCTTATGACAGAGGGGTGCAGGGGTGAAGGCGGTTACCTTCTTAACAATAAGGGTGAGAGATTTCTATCAAATTATGATGATTCAAAGAAGGCGATGGAGGTGGCACCGAGAGATATAGTTGCAAGGAATATTCAGAGAGAGATTGATGCAGGGAGGGGATTTGAGAACTCCTATGTCCATCTGGATATCAGGCACCTGGGGGAGAAGAAGATAAATGAGAGGCTACCCGGAATCAGGGACCTCTGTATAAAATTTGCAAATGTGGATCCGGTAGTTGACCCGATCCCGGTGCAGCCAGGTCAACATTATACGATGGGTGGTATTGACACAGATATAAATGGTGCTACCGAGATAAAGGGATTATTTGCGGCAGGTGAGTGTGCCTGTGTATCGGTGCACGGTGCAAACAGGCTGGGAGGAAACTCTCTACTTGAGACCATAGTCTATGGCGCCGTTGCAGGTAAGTCTTGCTCAGAATATGTATCTTCGCTTTCAAAGACAAAGATTGGTGGAGAGAAGGTAGAGTTGAGACTGAAGGATGAGGAGAGAAGGGCAAAGGAGATACTCTCAAAAGATGGGGATGTTTTAATATGTGATGTAAGAGATTCACTCGCACAGATGATGGCTCAGAAGGTGGGGTTGTTCAGGGAGGAGGGGCAACTGAAGTCTGCACTTGAGGACATAGAGGTTGCAAAGGAGCAGTTCAAGAAAGTCAGGTTTAATGCAAAGAGTAAGTCCCTCTCTTACAACTATGAATTCATAAATTATCTTGAGACCGAGGCTGGCATCTGTGTCTCTGAGGTGATTGTAAGAGGTGCGCTTGAGAGAAGGGAATCAAGGGGTTCGCACTTCAGGACAGATTATCCTAAAAGAGACGATGCACAGTTCCTGAGGCATACCGTCGCAAAGTATAATAAAGGGGAGATATCGCTCTCATATAAGCCGGTTAAGATTGTAAAGTGGGAGCCAAAAGAGAGAAAATATTAGTTATGTAAGGAGATATAAAGTGGATAAGGTCATCTTTGAGGTATTCAGATTTTCACCCGATGAGGCAAAAGAGCCGCATTTTGATACATTTGAGGTCCCATATACTAAGGGGATGACAGTTTTACAGGGGCTCCTGTATATTCAGGCAAGGCTGGATGGCTCACTCGGATTGAGATTTGCCTGCAGGGCTGGGGTCTGTGGGAGCTGTGCCATGCATATAAACGGGATGTACAGACTCGCCTGTGAGACACAGATATCTATGCTGGGTGAGCATATCAGGGTCAGACCACTCGGACACCTGCCCATTATTAAAGACCTCGTCGTGGATCTGACGGAATTCTGGAATAAATATAAATTGATAAAACCATATCTAATTCACAGCAGGAACCCGCCGGAGAGGGAGTTTCTGCAGTCCATAGATGAGAGGGATAAACTTACACGAATCATTGACTGTATCCTCTGCGGCGCCTGTTATGCCGCCTGTCCTGTTGTTGAGACTCATAAGGATTATATAGGTCCGCATGCATTTGCAAAGGCAAATAGATTTATCAGAGATTCAAGGGATGAGGGGACATACGAAAGGCTTAAGATTGTTGGAGGGGAAGATGGGGTATTTAGATGTCATACCGTATTTAGCTGTCAGGAGGTCTGTCCCAAAGAGATAAACGCAAGTGGCTCAATTGCCGAACTCAAGATGCTTGCAATCAGAGCAACATTCTCGGCATTTGACAGGAGCAAGATAAAGTGGTGAGGTAATCTTATGAAACTTCATGAGTATCAGGCGAAGTCATTGTTCAGGAGTTATGGTATACCTGTGCCGGATGGGGAGATGGCAAAGTCCCCTGAAGAGGCGAGGGAGATTGCAAATAAACTCGGAGGAAGTAGTTTTGTTGTAAAGGCGCAGATTCACGCCGGAGGAAGGGGAAAGGCTGGCGGAGTTAAGGTGGTCTCAACCCCCGAAGAGGTATTTGCTGCCGCCCAAAAGATTATTGGGATGAGGCTGGTGAGTAAGCAGACAGGACCCGGGGGGAGGGTTGTAAAGAAGGTCCTGATTGAGAGGGGCGCAAAAATAAAGGCTGAGCTCTACTGTGCATTCCTGATTGACAGGTCAAAGGAGAGGGTGTGTCTTATATTCTCAACCGCAGGTGGTATGGATATTGAAGAGGTTGCGGAGAAGAGCCCCGAAAAGATTAAGAAGATGATGATTGACCCAACAAATGGTGTGCAGCCTTATATGTCGCGTGAACTCGTATATTCACTCAATCTAAATCCGAATCTCTCCTCACCACTTTATAATCTTCTCTCAAATATGTATAGGCTCTTCATTGAGAAGGATCTCTCTCTTGTAGAGATAAATCCACTGGTGATTACGGAGAGCGATGAGCTACTTGCAGTTGATGCAAAGATAAATGTTGAGGATAATGCACTATTCAGGCAGAAGGCACTAAATGAGATGAGGGACCCGGATGAGGAGGACCAGAGGGAGAGGATGGCGCACGAATTCAACCTTAATTATATCTCACTCTCAGGGAATATTGGATGTCTGGTGAATGGTGCGGGGCTCGCGATGGCTACTATGGACATAATTAAATATTATGGAGGTGAGCCAGCCAACTTTCTGGATGTAGGGGGCGGCGCAAATAAGCAGTCAATCACGGAGGGTTTTAAGTTGATACTCTCAGACCCGAAGGTAAAGGGGATCCTTATAAATATCTTCGGTGGAATCGTAAAATGTGATGTAGTCGCCCAATCTGTCATTGAGGCTGTAAAGGAGATGGGGATATCTGTCCCTCTTGTAGTCAGGCTTGAGGGGACAAATGCAGAGCAGGCAAGGGAGTTGATAAAGTCATCCGGGATAAAGTTGATTTATGCCTCAACCATGGCAGAGGCAGCCGAGCAGATTGTAAAACTTGCAGGGCAGTGAGGTATTTATATGTCAATACTTGTAAATAAAAACACAAAGGTGATTGTACAGGGGATTACGGGTGACAATGGGAGGTTTCATACCTCTTTGATGCTCTCTTATGGAACGAGAGTGGTAGGAGGTGTTACTCCGGGGAAGGGAGGGCAGTCTGTAGAGGGGGTCCCGGTCTTCAATACAGTAAGAGAGGCGGTTAAGTCAACGGATGCGGATGCGTCAATAATTTTTGTGCCAGCCCGATTCGCCCCCGATGCGATTCTGGAGGCGGCAGATGCCGGAATCAGGTTGATAGTCGTGATTACTGAAGGGATAGTCCCGTCTGATATGCTTAAGGTCAAGTATTCTCTAAGGGGAAGCGGAGTCAGGATAATCGGCCCAAACTGCCCTGGCATTATTACAGCAGATGAGTGCAAGATTGGAATTATGCCCGGCTACATACATAAGAAAGGGAGAGTGGGTGTAATCTCAAGGTCCGGCACATTGACCTATGAGGCGGTTTACCAGCTTACTCGCCTTGGGGTTGGAGAGACTACCTGTGTGGGGATTGGTGGTGACCCGATTGTGGGTAGTACATTTCTGGACCTGCTTGAGCTTTTCAGAGATGATAATGAGACAGAGTGTGTGGTTATGATTGGAGAGATTGGTGGTAGTGCGGAGGAGGAGGCAGCGGATTATATTGAGAGGCACTTTAAGAAACCGGTGGTCTCATTTATTGCAGGTGCAACGGCGCCACCTGAGAAGAGGATGGGACACGCAGGGGCAATTATTTCTGGTAAGAGGTCCACCGCCCAGAGTAAGATGGAGTATCTCAGGTCAAAGGGCATTAAGGTGGTTGAAAATCCTTCAATGATTGGAGATGCAGTATGGGAGATCTTAAAAAGGAAGTAAAGGGGAATATTACAATATATGAAGATGATAAGACAAGGATAATTATAAACACAAAGTGGTGTAAAGGGTGCGAATTTTGTGTTATATATTGTCCGAAGAAGGTTCTGTCAATGGAGAGGGCAAAGGCGATAGTGGTAAATCTATCTGAATGTACGAGATGTATGCTCTGTGAGTTGAGGTGTCCGGACTTTGCAATAGAGGTCTATAAAGCAGATGAAAAGGGGAGTAAGTAATATGGCTGATATAAGATTTATTCAGGGGAATGAGGCATGTGCATTGGGTGCAATCTATGCAGGGTGTAGATTCTTTGCAGGATATCCTATTACCCCATCTTCGGAGATAGCAGAGATGCTCTCTGAAGAGCTCCCGCTCGTAGATGGGGCATTTATTCAGATGGAGGATGAGATTGGGGCAATGGCGGCAGTAATAGGGGCATCACTTGCCGGCAAAAAATCAATGACAGCCACATCCGGGCCGGGTATGTCCCTTAAGATGGAGAATCTTGGCTATGCCTGTATTACAGAGATCCCCTGTGTTATCGTCAATGTCCAGAGGGGTGGCCCATCAACAGGACTCCCTACCTCTCCGGCTCAGGCAGATATTATGCAGGCGAGATGGGGTACGCATGGAGACCACCCGATTATTGCGGTATGTCCCTCCTCCGTCTCTGAGATGTTTACAGAGACAGTGAGAGCATTCAATCTATCCGAGATGTTCAGGACTCCGGTGATTGTATTGAGCGATGAGATAATAGGCCATATGCGGGAGAAGATTATTATCCCCGAAGAGGGGAAGATCCCTATTGTAAATAGAAAAAAGCCCACCTGTAAACCAGAGGAGTATATGCCCTTTAAGGGGGAGGAGGATTATGTCCCACCAATGGCGGCATTCGGTGAAGGTTACAGGTATCATGTGACAGGGCTTGCCCACAATGAAGAGGGCTTCCCAATACAGAGTGGTGAACTCGTACATCAAATGAATGTAAGGATGCACAACAAGATTTATAAGAATCTGGATAAGATTCTTATGAACGAAATCTATATGTGCGAGGATGCAGAGGTGGTAATATTCGCCATCGGTGGTGCGGCAAGGTCAAGCAAAGGTGCAATAAGGCATCTGAGAGAGGCCGGGATAAAGGCAGGGCTTTTCAGACCGCTCACAATCTGGCCCTTCCCTGAGGAGGAACTGAAAAATGCCTGCAAGAATGTAAAGAATGTCCTTGTGGTGGAGATGAATCTGGGACAGATAATTTTTGAGGTACAGAGGGTTTTATCCTGTACTGGTATAAGAGTTGAGGGGATGTTTGATTCGTCAGGTGAACCGATCACACCGCTCAGCGTGGTGGCGCGCGTCCGAGAACTTATCAAGAGGTGATAGATATGGCAGTCAATTATCACGAATATCTAAGAGAGAAGATGATGCCGCATATATGGTGTGCGGGTTGCACGCATGGTATCGTCACAAAGGCATTAATAAGAGCCATTGACAGGGCAAAACTCAACAAAGATAAGATAGTGGTGGTCTCTGGTATAGGTTGTGCATCCAGAATGCCGGGATATCTGGATTTTAATACATTACACACCACCCACGGGAGGGCACTCGCCTTTGCGACCGGTGTCAAGCTTGCAAATCCAGAACTCAATGTGATAGTAGTTGCTGGTGATGGAGATGCAGTAGCGATAGGTGGGAATCACTTTATACATGCCTGCAATAGAAATATTGACATCACATTGGTGGTATTAAATAACAACATTTATGGAATGACCGGCGGACAGAGATCCCCCACCACATATGAAGGCGATATCTCCTCTACAAGTGTCTACGGATCCATAGGCAATCCAATAGATGTTGTAAATCTCGCCCTTGGGGCGGGTGCTACATTTGTGGCGAGGAGTACAAGCTATCATGTTCAGCAACTTGAGAGCTATATCTACTCTGGAATAATGCACAAGGGGTTCTCAGTAATTGATGCAGTCTCTGCCTGCTATACAGCGTATGGTAGAAGGAATAAACATAGGTATAAGAGTGCAGCAGATATGCTTACCTATATGAAGAATAATGCATTAAATTTCTCCGCCTCGAGAGATAAGAGTGCGGAGGAATTAAAGGGGAAGATTCTGGTAGGTATCTTCAGGGATATTGCAGAGCCAGAGTATTGCGAGGAGTATGCAAAGATGGTCAGCAAAGCCAAATCCAGATAGAAAGGATAGAGATTATGTCCAGCAGATATGAAATTAGATTGTCTGGTTCAGGTGGTCAGGGGTTGATCCTGCTTGGAATCATCCTCGGTGAGACCGCTGCCATATACGAAAATAAAAATGCAGTTCAATCTCAGTCTTATGGGCCTGAGGCGAGAGGGGGTATGAGTAAGTCTGATGTGATCATCTCTGATGAGGAGATAGACTATCCAAAGGCTTATAATGTAGATTTCCTTCTGGCACTTACCCAGCAGTCTTTTGATAAATATACCAAAGAGGTTAAAAAGGGTGGAACTGTCCTTTATGATTCAACACTGGTGCACTCTCCTAAAGAAGGGGATTATAAGTTGATTGGACTCCCGCTCAATGATGCAGCCATCAAGGAGATCGGTAAGTCAATGGTTATCAACATTATTTCACTCGGTGCTATAGTGAAACTTTCAAATATCGTAAAAATTGAAAACACAGAGAAGGCTCTATTAAAAAGGGTTCCAAGAGGAACCGAAGAGCTCAACAAAAAGGCATTTTATGCAGGGATAAATCTGGCTAAATAGTTATAATCGGAGGTCTGAAATGCTTCAGAGGACATTGGGTATCGTCAAACCAGACGGTATCAGAAGAGGATTGCTCGGAGAGGTATTAAAGAGGATTGAGGACTCTGGACTCAGGGTTGTGGCATTGAAGATGAAGCAACTCACAAAGGAAGAGGCAGAGGGGTTCTACTATGTGCATAAGGAGAAACCTTTCTTTAAGGGACTTGTAGAATTTATGACCTCTGGCCCTGTTGTATTATTTGTGCTTGAAGGTGAGGATGCCATAGAGAGGTATCGTAAACTGATGGGTGCGACTGATCCGAAAAAGGCTGAGAGAGGGACCATCAGGGCAGATCTGGCTGAATCTTTAGAGCACAATACAGTTCATGGTTCAGATAGTCCTGATTCTGCAGGATATGAGATATCATACTTTTTTTCAACAATTGAGATTGTAAAGAGGTGAGGATATGAAGCCATCAATGATTCGGCCACCAATAATCTCTGAAAAGAGGAATATCAAGGCAATGACACTGAGGGAGATAGAGAGACTCATCACCTCAAAGGGGGAGAAGAGATACAGGGCATCGCAATTTTTTAAGTGGCTGCATTTTAAGGGGGCTCTCTCATTTGATGAGATGACCGATATCCCGAGGGCATTAAGAAATACCATTGCCGAATATGGACCAATTACAAAACTTGAGATAGATAAGAAACTTGTATCAAAGGATGGGACCATCAAGTACAGATTCAAGACCCCGACAGGGCATTTTATAGAATCTGTCTATATACCGGAGAAGGGGAGGCAGACTATATGTGTCTCCACTCAGGTGGGGTGCAAGATGGGGTGTGATTTCTGTATGACCGGTAAGATGGGATTTATAAGGAATCTCGGGACTGATGAGATTGTGGATCAGGTGAGGGCAATCGCATCAGATTTAAGGGTATCTGGAATGGGGAAAGAGGAATCACAGAAGAAGGTCAGGTCTCCACATAGAGGTCTGATTACAAATGTAGTATTTATGGGGATGGGAGAGCCACTTGATAATTTTGCTGAGGTGGTGAGGGCGGTTGAGATATTGACACACCCCGAAGGTTATGGCTTCTCTCACAGACATATCACTGTATCTACCGTGGGGCTGGTGCCGGATATGATAAAATTTATCCACGAGGTAAATGCCAGGCTCGCTATCTCCCTCAATGCCACAACCGACGAGATAAGAAGCAAAATAATGCCAGTAAATCAGAGGTATCCTCTTCAGATGCTAATGGATACAGTCCAGCAACTTCCCGTTAAGAGAGGGGATAGGATTACCATTGAGTATGTGGTGATAAGGGATGTAAATGATTCAGTTATGGATATGAAACGGCTTGTAAGGCTTGTCTCCACTTTCCCCGCCAAGATAAATCTCATCCCATATAACCCGAATCCACTTTCACCTTACGAGGCACCATCCAGGGAGTTGATGATAAAGTTGCTGAGAATACTGCTTGATAATAACATCACAGCAATCATACGTGCAAGCAAAGGACAGGATATTATGGGCGCCTGCGGACAGCTTGCAATAATAGAGGAGGGGAAGAGATGAGTAAAAATGTTATTGGTGTAATTGGAGGCAGTGGTCTCTATCAGATTGAAGGGCTGAATGTCAAAGAGGAGAGAAGGCTCAAAACACCTTATGGCTCACCATCGGACGCATATATTCTGGGAGAGCTGAACGGGGTTGAGATGGTATTTCTGGCGCGTCACAGCAGGAGACACACAATACCACCACACCAGATAAATTATCGGGCAAATATCTACGGATTCAAACTCCTTGGTGTCACAAAACTCATATCTGTATCAGCCGTTGGTTCAATGAAGGAAGATATAAAGCCCTCCCATATGGTAGTTCCATATCAGTTCTTTGACAGAACTACATTGAGACCCAGGACATTCTTTGAAGATGGGATTGTTGCCCATGTCTCTTTAGCAGATGCGGTATGTAAATCCCTTGCCCACAGGATAGCCAGTGCCGCGAGGGAGGAGAGGCTTACAGTTCACGAGGGTGGAACATATATCTGTATTGAAGGCCCCACCTTCTCCACAAGGGCAGAGTCTGAGATATTTAGAAAATGGGGGGTTGATATAATAGGGATGACCAATCTCCCCGAGGCGAGACTCGCCCGCGAGGCAGAGATCTGCTACGCCACGCTTGCACTCTCAACAGACTATGACTGCTGGTATGAACACTCAGAAGATGTAAATGCACTTATGGTTATTGAGATAATGAAGAGGAATGTGGAGAACGCCAAGAAGGTTATAAAGAGGGTTGTAACAGAGATTGATGCAGATGAGGTATGCACCTGCAATAAGGCACTTGCGAATTCTATCGTTACATCAGAGAAGAATATCTCCTTTGCAGTCTACAAACGACTTAAACCAATAATCGGAAAATATGTAAAGCCTTCAAAAGGAAAGAAATAGAGTAGTATGAATCTCACAATGTGGAAGAAGGCGCTCCTCATAATACCTCGTATGGAGCGTGAGGAGTTCAGGTCTCTGGATCTTATTTCCAGATGGCTCATTATGACCCGTGCAGCAGTTTTGATAATGACATTTACCTCAGCGGCGATTGGTGGACTTCTCGCTGCAAGAGATGGTATATTTAACTGGTTGTATTTTATCCTGTGCAGTATCGGACTTATTCTGGCACACGCCACCAATAATATGGTAAATGATTTCACAGACTTTATTAAAGGTGTTGATAAGGAAAACTACTTTCGCACTCAATACGGTCCCCACCCGCTTGAACAGAATCTGGTGACCAGGAGGGAATTCTTTATCTATCTTGGAGTAACAGGTATTCTTGCCCTTATGTGTGGAATATTTTTTGTCTATGTAAGAGGGTATATAGCACTCCAGCTTCTGCTACTGGGAGTCTTATTTGTATTATTTTATACATTCCCATTAAAGTATTTTGGGCTTGGTGAATTGACGGTCTTGCTCGTCTGGGGCCCACTTATGGTCGGTGGGACCTATTATGTGATTACAGGTAATTTGAGCACAAATGTGATAATCGCCTCCATACCATACGGGATTGGTACTACCACAGTGCTGTTCGGTAAGCATATAGATAAATATGAGATGGACCACAAGAAGGGTATAAGGACAGTTCCAGTTTTAATAGGTGAAAAGGCATCAAGAATGATAGTTATAATTATGATGGTCTTTGAGATCTTATTTGTTTTATACCTCGTCCTGAATGGGTATTTTTCAGTCATAATGCTCATAGTTTTGCTATCGTTAAATATACTGAGACAGACCATAAGGGAATACCTCAGGCCCCGACCAGAGGAGAGACCGGAGATCTGTCCACCCGAGGTCTGGCCGCTCTGGTTTGTGGCTATGGCATTCTACTTCAATCGCAGGTTCGGTTTACTATTTATAGCAGGCCTTGCAATTGATGTAATACTCGCAAAGTTTGGAATCAGGACAGATATATACTCATTGGTAAGGATTCATTGATTTAGATTTTTTATAGATCAGAATCTCAGCGGGGCTGCACCATAGATGGAGGTGCACTGATTATTCGGTAAAGACTATATCTTCTCAAGTATAAAACCTTTGAGATAGTGTGATTCAGGGAAGCCCAATATCTCCCTGTGGTCTGGAGATTGTCTTAGATATTCTTTAATTACAAACTCAACTCCTGCATCAGTTGCGGCATCCCTTATCATCCTTGAAAAATCCTCATCACTCATATAATATGAGCAGGAGAATGTAGCAAGAATACCACCCTTACTCAATATCTTCATCGCCCTCAGATTTATCTCCTTGTATCCTCTATATCCGCTCTCAAAATCCCTGCTGCTCCTGATAAATCCGGGGGGATCCAGAATAATTGTATCAAATCGCTCACCTCGCCTTTCTAATCCTCTCAGATAGTCAAAGACATTTGCCTCAACTGTATGAAATCTACTCTTGTTATTTAATGCCTTATTCCTCTCAGATATCTCAAGTGCGATTTGAGAAGAATCAACTGATATTATCTCTTCATAGTTATTTATGTTGCATCCAAACCAGCTGTGATAGCAGAAGAGGTCCAGAACTCTCCCCCGTGCATATCTTCCAACTACTGCCCTGTTTATCTTCTGGTCCAGATACTCTGATGTCTTCTGAGAATTGTAAAGGTCTACAAAGAATATATGATGGTTCTCTGTGCAGAAGAGTTCCTTACGCTCTTTCCCGTGGACTGTTTTTACAGACTCTGGCAGCCTTTCAATCGCCCTCGTCTTTGAGTCATTCTTTTCAAAGATCTGTAATGGATTAAATATTTCAGCAATCTTTTTTACTATAATCTCTTTTAAGTTCTCCATCGGACGGGTTAGAGTCATAAAGACAATTGTATCTGCATATTTATCAACAATAAGTCCGGGGAGATTATCTGATTCTGAATGCACAATTCTCAGACAGTCTCCAGAAAGGGCGAGTCTCTCTCTATACTCCCCTGCCAGAAGGAGTGATCTTTCAATATGAGCATTGATATCGGTTATCTCATCCCTATCAATCAGTCTGAGAGCTATCTGAGAGTCTTTTGAATATAATGCACTTCCGATGAAGTGTCTCTTCTGGTCAAATATATATACAAGATCGCTCTTAATCTCTGTCATCTTTATTATCTCTGAACTATAGACCCATCTGTGCCCCCTGAGAATTCTATCTCTCCCCTTATTTGAAATTATGACCCTATTTTTCTCCTGCATAAATCACTCTTAGAAGTCTTAAAATGTTATTAAACTCTGCTGGTGGTTCGGCTGTAAAGACCATCCATCTCTGTTTTATTGGATGAGTGAATTCAAGTCTGTATGAATGTAGTAATGGATGGGTAAGCGATGAGACCTCCTCTCTTAAAAATTCATCCTCAAATACCTTTATCCTGCGTCTATTTGAATAAAAGTCATCCCCTATAATCGGGCACCCCATCTCTGTAAAATGCACCCTGATCTGATGTGTCCGTCCAGTAATTATCTGTGCCTCAATATGGGATGCAATCTTTGAGAAGGTCTCAAGTGTCCTGTATATAGTAATCGCCCTCTTCCCGAATCTTACCTTTGTGGTAAATCTCTTTCTGTTCTCTTTATCTCTGCCATAGAGAGTCTCTATTGTGGCAGAGAGGGGTTTGGGGACTGAATATACAATCAATCTATAGAATTTCTTTATTGTGTGCCTCTCAAACATCTTTGCAACTTTTGAATGTATATAATCATTCTTTGCAACTATCATAAGTCCGCTGGTCCCCTTATCCAATCTATGCACTATTCCAGGCTTGATATCTCCTCCTAACGAGGAGAGCGATTTAACCTTATAGAGGAGGGCATTGACAAGTGTATTTTCTCTGTGTCCAGGTGCTGGATGTACAACCAGATCCGGTGGTTTATTGATAATGAGTATATCATCGTCTTCATATACTATCTCAAATGATATGTCCTGCGGGGTGATCTCTATCTTTTCCGGCTCAGAGATATTTATTGTGATTATATCACCATTTTTTATCTTCTTTGAAGGCTCTGTGGGTTCTCCATTTAAGAGTATCCCACCGGATTTTATAAATTCAATGACCTTTTGCCTTGAGAGCCAGTCTAACTTTGAGGAGATGAATTTATCTATTCGTTCTCCAGTAATGTCGGATTGTATGGTGACCTTCTCTGGCATCTACCAGATCTTTGACCTTACATGGGCTTTGGATTTGAGGATTACATCAACGAGTGCCCTGTCAAAGAGGTTGGCATTCGGGTCTATCTCTGGCTTGATCCTCTGTTTATACAACTTTCTGCCTTCCTCAAATATAGCCGCCATAGATTCAAAAAGATTGTCTTTTATAATGCCTTCAACAATCTTATTCTCGTGATATATTGCAATATCAGAGGCAATCGCCTTTGCAAGTCTTATTGCCTGTTCTACATTGTCAATGAGTGGCATATCAACTCCAGATTCAAGTAGCAATTATAATATGATTATGATGGTTGTCAATTTTAATTTTGCCTGCAATTTTGTATATTTATGGATTTAATAGTTTATTATTGGATGTAATTGATATCAAGACCACTCCTGTCAAGTGAAAGTATTGACTGTGCGAGCCACTCAGTTCGGGTCATCAGGTGATTGATATAGAATTGGGCAGTTTTAATCTTTCCATCGTAAAATGCCGCCTCTGGATTCTCACTTATCTCTTTTGCCTTTGCCTCATCATTCTTAATTCCCTTCTTCTCAAAGAGCTCATTAAGTCTCTTCTCGGCGACCATTGCCGCCTTTACCCAGAGCCACCCGAGTATGGTATCACCGAACATATAGAGGTAATTTGTAGCGGAGAAGGCCGGGTATGACATATCTCCACCCATAGAGAGCTCTGCAAACTTCATTGATACCTCTGCAAGTCTATTCTTTGTGGCCTCAATCTTTTTAACAAGTTCACCGAACTTCGGATGAGAGTTATTCTCCTCACACCACATATTGAGGTCATTTAAGAAGGTCATCAGTAATAGACCACCTTTCATTGAGATCTTTCTTCCAAGAAGGTCCATCGCCTGAATGCCGTTTGTCCCTTCATAGATGGAGGCTATCTTGCAGTCCCTGAGATATTGCTCAACGGGGTATTCAGAGCAGTAACCGTATCCTCCAAATACCTGAACAGCAAGCTCTGTAACCTTGAAGCCCATATCAGAGCAGTATGCCTTCACAATAGGTGTATACAGGTCCAGAAGCCCGTGATTTTTCTCTCTTATCTCCGGGTCTGGCGAGTGTTCGGCAAGGTCTGCAAATACAGATGCCTGATAGCAGAGCATCCTCATACCCTCTGTATATGCCTTCATTGTCGCCAGCATCTTCCTTACATCGGGGTGTTTGATAATAGGGACTCTCGGGGCGTCAACATTCTTAAAGTCCTCAATGGATGTACCCTGAATCCTCTCCTGAGCATACCTGAGTGCCTCAAGATATGAGGCAGATGCGCAGGCGAGCCCCTGAAGTCCTACACCCATCCTCGCCTCATTCATCATCATAAACATATACTGGATGCCTTTATTCTCCTCACCAATGAGATATCCTATGCACTTACCATTTTCCCCGAATGAGAGTGTGCAGGTAGCAGATGCCTTGATGCCCATCTTATGCTCAATACCTATGCACTGGACATCATTTCGTTCTCCAAGAGAGCCATCCTCATTTACCAGATATTTAGGAACCAGAAATAGAGAGACGCCCTTGATACCCTTTGGTGCCCCTTCAACCCTTGCAAGGACCAGATGGATATGGTTTTTGGTCATATTATGTTCACCGGCGGATATAAATATCTTCTGTCCACAAATCAGATAGTGGTCTCCCTCTCTCTTTGCCGTGGATTTAAGGTCTCCAACCGCAGAGCCCGCTGATGGTTCGGTCAGACACATCGTCCCCTGCCACTCTCCGGTATATAATCTATGGACATACTTCTTCTTCATCTCCTCCGTCCCATAAGCCTTTATAAGTCTTGCGGCAGCCATTGTAAGCCCCGGGTACATATAGAAGGCAATGGATGCAGCAAAGAACATCTCTGAGGCAGAGCTATGTATCCCGTTTGGAAGTCCCTGACCACCAAACTCCGGGTCACCGGAGGTGGCGACCCAACCATTTTCACAGAACTGCTTATATGCCTCAAGATACTCCTTTGGAACAATTACCTCACCCTTTTCAAACCTGACGGGATTCTTATCACCCGCCTGATTTATTGGTGCAATTGTGTTGATTGCAAAGTTTGCGGCCTCATTGAGAATCATCTCAAAGTCTTCTCTCGTCTGCTCCTTGTAGGCTGGCATATCTTTGTATAACTTATCCACCTCAAAAAGGTCAAAGAGAGTAAAGAAGATATCCTTCCTATCAATTGTAAAATTGGATGCCATAGACATTCCTCCTGAATTAGGTTTTAATAAACAAATACCAGATGTGAATTTATATAAAGTGAGTAATTAAGTCAAGCATTTTTTGACACAGTGTGTCAAATAGATGTCTGATTATTTAAGAATTCTATTGGGGGTAGGTTTTTACACTTGAAATCAAAATGCACTATGATAAGCAAAATGGGTGAGATGCTTATATCTGAACTCTTAAAAAGATATAAATATTACTTGATGTTTATACTGGTTATAATCTTCTCCCTCATATTGAGATTATGCCCACCGCTTGATAGATATGGCTTGAATATGATGGAGATGGACTATATCAGGTGGATAAAAAATTTAAATGGCTATGACTATCTTGTAAACTGTGCGGCAAATCATCATGGGTTCCTTGCACCAATTTTTTTGAAATACTGGCTTTTGATTATGCCGGAAGGGAATACCGATTTTTATGTGAGATTATTGTCTGTTATTATCTTTCTCTTAATTGTCTTTATGATACTCTTTATAAAGGAGGAGGCTTTAGATGAGAAGACAAAGTTAGTTTCTGTATTCTTTATATCAGTAAATGGACTTATGATCGCCTTTTCAAGAAATGCCAGATTACTTCCGTTGTTTGCACTTATTATTTTTACCTTCTTTTACCTGCTTTATAAAAATCTTGGTGAGGGTTCTGTAAGGAATTCCATCTTTCTATTTCTCACAACCATTCTGGCACTACTCACTCAACCACTCTCACTCATTTATATAACTGGAATCTCTCTGAGTGCACTTCTGGTCTTTGGTATTGGTAGAACTACTTTCAGAGGATTTATTCCTATTATATGTGGAGGAATTCTGGTATCTCCGTATTATTTCTGGCTCTTCTCTTATGGAAAGACTGAATCTGAACTTTTTCCATTGAGCTATAAAATTATAATAGAGTGGCTTATATATATGGTTGATGACTATGACACACTTTTAATACTTATATTCACACTGATTGCAACAGTCAGATTTGATGAGATTCTTAAGTACTTTCAGGAGAATCTCAAAAAGAGGTTTTTCAGATTTTTACTTTTCAGTTTGATTATCTGCATCCTCATTTTTATAGGAATCTCTATATTTGTTCCACTTACACGTTCTTATTATATTATACCACTCGTTGTATTTTCTTCTGTTATACTTGGCTCTATACTCTCAAGACTTCAGTATAAAGTATTGTTATTTCTGATTGCTATATTAGGGATTAAGGCGCTATTGTCATTCTGTATATTTGAGAAACAAATAATTGCCTTCTGGTCTTCGTATGGTATGGAGAAAGAGGTTCTGTTGAGTTTTAGAGGCTCTGACATCTATAAAGGTATTGAGCGAAGAAAATCTATATTTATTAATTTACCCGTATATTACACAAGGGCATTTGATTATTATAAGAGCAAGGATGAAGATTACTTCCCTCATTTAGACAGATATGGATATGTTGAAGAGATATACAATCTTGAAAAGATCAGAGATAATCTGAATCAGAGGGATTTCTATCTAATTTTATGGGAGGATTGTAATAAAGTAAAAGACCCCCATCAAAAAAATCTATGCAATATCAATCTGGCTGCCCTTGAACAGATTTTTATAAAGGAGTTGGTCTGGGAATATCAGTTTAAAAAGCAGCAAAAGTATATAAAAGTATTCAGGTTGACAGGGAGAGAAGGATTGTGAATACTGGAATCACAGTTCAACAGTGCACTGTTTATGATTATTTGTCTCAATTGCACTTTCAGTTTATTAAATTACACTAATTATAGTATCAGGCAATGCCTTATTTGACATCAATGGTTCTTTCAATTTGTCTGATAGGGTGGTTTAGAAATTCTCTCTTTAATTATTGAAAAATATCCTTTATTATGTAGAATACCGAATAATGAAGATGAAATATAGATGATAAGAGGTAACATCTATGGAGAGAGAGATACTCTTCTGTCTCACAGCCCTTCAGATGGGGCTGACGACTTATGAAGAATTAAAGGAGATAGGTAGATTACTATCTGAAAAGGGTATTGTATCACCCCGATCAGAGCTCATCAAAAGGGAGGCACTCCCTTTAGAGAAGATTAAGACGATTGAGCACGCTGTTGATGTCTCTCTCTCACTTTACAATGGCGATTGTAGAAGACTCCTCTCTTTAAGAATCTATCAGAGACTCATCAAAGAGGCATTTGGAGGTTCAGTCAGCATAAGTGCAGATGGTGAGGTCAGACCATCATATCCCCGACTCAAGATTGGGTCAGAGGATATAGATGTGCATACAATTACTGAAGAGAGTGCAGGCCGTTATGAGTCAGAAAGGGATATAGGACAGGGAGGGATAGGGAGAGTTATCCTTGCATACGATAGGCATATCGGGAGGCATATAGCGATTAAAGAGCTTCTCACCGCCCCACATCCTAAGAGTGAGAGAGATTCAACAATCAGTACTGATGAGGCAAGATTCTTGAGAGAGGCAAGGCTCACCGCCCAGCTGGAACATCCCTCAATTATTCCAGTCTATGAGATAGGTAGAAGGCATGACAACTCTATCTATTACACGATGAAATTTGTAAGGGGGCGAACTCTCTCGGATATCATAAAAAGTTGTGGTTCACTGAATGAGCGACTCAGGTACCTGAGTCATTTTGTAAATCTCTGTAATGCCATCGCCTATGCACATTCAAAAGGGGTGATACACAGGGATATAAAACCTCACAATGTTATGATTGGAGAATTTGGGGAGACGGTGGTTCTGGACTGGGGGCTTGCAAAGATTAAGAACCAGATGGAGACAGAGAATGAGAAGTTTGCCAATCAGATGAGACTCTTAAAGGATGCGGCTGCAGGAAAGACCGTAGCAGGTGAGGTGATGGGGACACCGCAATATATGCCTCCGGAACAGGCACTGGGGGATGTGGAGAATATTGATGAGAAGAGCGATATATATTCACTCGGCGCTGTACTGTACGAGATACTTACTGGCTTTCCCCCATTTGATGGAGATTCGCCACTTGAAATAGTAAAGGATGTTCGTGCCTATTCTCGAGGTGAGAAGGGCTTAATTCCGGTAAAAAGGGAGGAGCCAGAGTGCCCGGATGAACTGGCGGCGATTGCCGAGAAGGCACTATCATCCGATAAGAAAAAGAGATACCAGTCAGTTATAGACCTGATTGATGATGTTGAGGCATATATGGCGGGGCGAAAGGTGAGTGGACACAAATATTCATTCTTTGCAAATCTAAGGCGTAAAATAAAGAAGGGGAAGATAGCATTTGTGGCCTCCATTATTTTAACAATTATTATACTTACATCGCTTGTACTAATAAATCACCTCTCCTATCTCTTAAGGAGTTCCAGATTCAGACTCTTTGAGAGCAATGCATTTCACCTGATAGAACAGAATGACTTTATCGGGGCGGCATATTTTGCAACATTAGCAGAGAAGATTGATATAAAGAATCGTCGTCTATCCCATCTTATGTCATTCCCGTTCCATACTCCAGTATTAAATGCTGTTGAGAATAATGGATTGAGTATCACATCAATAGATGTCTCACCAGATAATAAATTTATTGCGGTAGGTTCAAAAGAAGGGGTACTAAATATTTATGAGTTTCCTTCTCTAAAATTTTTATACACCGCGAGGACCGGTTCATATATCTCAAAGGTGATATTTTCACCCGAATCCAATCTGCTGGCAACTGGAAATCAAGACGGTTCTATCAGGGTGTATAATCTAAATCCATTCTCACTCGTAAAGATAATAAAGGACTTCTCCACTCCTGTAGGGGCTCTCGCCTTCTCATACGGCGGAAAGTATCTTGTGGCATCTGCTGGACATAGATACTCCACTTTATTAAGAGGGGCAGATTCTTTTATAAGATTGTATTCAACATCAGACTTTACTTTGCTTGCACAACTTGTTGGTCATACGAAGGCAGTAGAGCATCTCATATTTACTGATTTCAATAAGTATCTGGTCTCAGCATCCATTGATGGAAATCTGATATTCTGGGACATATTCAAAAAGAGGGAGATAAAGAGGGTCAATCTTGAGAGTCCTGTTACAGATATACACTCAAATCCAGATTACTCAGTTTCAGCCATTACAGAAGATGGGAGGATTATTAATTATTATGTTGATAGAGAGCCAGAGCCTTTACTCACCAATCTAAGAGGAGACTATCTGTTTGAGAAATTTTCAGATACCATCATTACAGCAGGTGGTAACTATGAGCAGGATAACTGCATAAATTGTAATATCAATCTATATAAACTGAAACCAACCATAGATTTATCACTCGTGGAATTTTCCACCCTCGGTAGATTTAAACACAGGGTTGTGGATTTAAGTATATCAAGGGGGAGAGGGATACTCGCTGCTGCCACAGATGATAACAGAATATATTTATTCATATTAAGCCCATATATTAGGGGCAGTCCCAATATGAGTGAGATATATTCAAGAGAGGAGGGTATATCTTCGCTGAATTGTAATAATATGGTCGCAATGTGTTATGTTGCCTTTAGTTCCAAGAAGATTATGACAATAAAGGGGAGGGATGAATTACGAATCTCAGATATAAGAAATTTAATCCCTGAGAATGTGAAAAAGATATTCCCCATTGACGATAAAAATCTCCTTTTTACAAAGGGAGAGTACGGGCTTTATCATCTAAACATACCACAGGAATCAACAAAGGTTATAATATCTGAACCGATTGATATTCAGAATATAAAAATGAGTACAAATAGTGAATATATCGGAATAAGTGATAAGAGTGGAGATTTTTATCTGCTTCAACATAGAGGAGATGAGGTGGTAGATACAAAATTTAAGAGGAGGGATGTTCAGAACTTTGCCTTTTCACCGGATAATCAGCTGATTGCATTTGTAAATAGAGACCTTTCGGTGTCAGGCCAGAAGGTCTTTAGGGTCTCAATAGATGAGCTGATGTCTGATGGGACAGAGATGAGGATATTTACCACAAACAAGGAGATTATTGACTTATTTATTGCTGAAAACCCAATCAGAATTATTGCCCTTGACGACCAGAATAATATCTATTCCATCGGGAAAAGCGGTGAGCTTCTCAAAAGCCAGAAGATAGATGATATGTACAGGATTATTGGAATCAGTCCAGTAAAAGGATATCCATATCTTATGCTCAGATATCAGAATGGGAGACATATAGGTATATACAACCTCACTACCAATAACATCCTTTACTATCTTTTTGGACATACATCACCTATTCTCAATGCACTGCCGGATCAGAATGGAATTATCTCTGTGTCTCAGGATGATAGGATAGTATTATACAGGATAGATGAGATAGAGCGATATATCTACTCTCTCAAACAGGAAGATATCTCTGCCTTTTATGATAAATATAAAATGCTTATGAAGAATCTAAACTCAACATTTTCAATTTCCGATTGATAAATCATCTTACCTCTATAGGACTATTTGGGAGTTCTCCATATATATCGGGCATATACATCAACTCCACCCGGGTAGGCGGGATATTGAAGTATCCCTTTGTATTTAATCTGACAGAATACTCATAGATAATCTTCTTTGAGTACGGATATTCATAGTATGTGCGCAGATATCCATCTCTAACATCTGAATATGTATAATCCCAGAAATAATCAACATATTCAGGAGCCTCCTTTGATATCCTTCCAATCACCTGCGAACCTGTAATGAGCGGGTCTATTATAACTACATTGTTATAATACGAATCTGCCTCTACTGTTATTCTAACCTTTACGAGCTCACCCTGTCTGAATTCAACCTTCTTCTTCCCACTCTCATCCATCAATTCTCTTGTAATCTTAAATCCCTTAAAGACCGGGTTATCTGGAACTGATTCCTCTTCAAAGAGCATCCTTAGCCAGTAATCGTTGTTCTTATCCTCAAATGAGAGTTCATCATTTTTTCTCTCAATACAATCTGGCAAAATCTCCCCTCCCAGAATGGAGTTGTCTCTATTAATCTTGAATAGAAATGTCTGCTCAACAAAGTCGCTCTTAACCCCGACCTTGTATTGATGACACCTGTAGAATACAGTCAGATCACTCTCTTTTATTGTGTTTTTATATCTCTTTTCAAATAGTCTCAATGCCACTGCCGCATAGGCGTTTGCTGTAGTATTATAGAGATATCCTCTCTCAAATCTATTTAAAAGTCCCTTTACCATCTTTCCAATCATCGTATCATTTCCTTTATTATTAATGAAATATATCAGACTTCTGGCAAATGCCTCGTCCTCGGACCTCATCAGCCACCAGAGATTATTCTTATTATCTGACCTGATGAAATATGCCCCGCCCTTCTCCTCAAATGAGGAGAGAATGGCATTAAATATATCTCTCCTGTTGGGGACTACATTCCCGATATCTACGAGCGTGGAGAGTGGCAGTTCTGATATATTTGGATTCAATGCCCCCATTAACTCTACTGGATCCGGTATATTCTCCCTTATGGCAGAGAGGGCATATATCCGTTCAATATTCTTTGTGCCAGCAGAATAAAAATATCTGCTACTCAACTTTCCCATTACAAAATTCTTTAAGGCATCTACTGTCCTTATCTTTATACTATATGGCAATTCAAGACCACCAAGATTTGTAATCTCAAGGATATATGCCGTCAGGAATGGAGAACCCTCCTTTGATGAGGGGTAATACTTTAACAATCCATTATCATCCACATATAGATTAATTTCATTCATCAATCTATTATAGAATTCAAGGTCGTTTGATACCACTGCGTATGATATCTTCTGTTCAAGACAGGAGAGAGAATATCCCCTGTATCTCTTCAGCACCTCTCCAGTCCCACTTAAATTATTCATAAATGAGAGAGATATTCTCCTCTTTCTATCCCTCTTTGTGGTGTCCTTATCATCTATCTTAAACGACCTCTTAAAACGGAAAAAGGAGGACTGAACAACCCGCATAGGTACTGATTCTACTATCTTCTGAGTGACATTTATGCTATCAATTATTCTATTCCCCTCTATAATCTCTATGTGATATTTTGCCTCATCTGCATTCTCTATAATACTGATTGGAAATGCTATCTTCTTATTCCCACCCTTCTCTATTTTGATACCCTGAATATTTAATTTCTCCAGTCCCAACTCATTTTTATTGCTATAAAAAGTCACATTACCTCTAATATCCAGATTATATTCTTTATCCATAATATTCTTAATGACAAATTCGGCGTCAAATTTATCTCCTTCTCGTGCGAAGTATGGGATGGAGGAGTTGATAAAGAGTTCTCTCTCGCTCTCAATATTTTTATGAGCCATCCCAAACTTATTGCTGCCTGATGTGACTATTGCTACAATTCTGAAAGATGTAATGGAGTCGTTCAATTTAAACTTAAATTTGGCCTTTCCATCTTTAAGTTTAATGGATGGATTAAAGTATATCAGTGTATCAAAAAGCTCCCTTGTAACCAATCTCCCGCCACCCCCACCGGATGGGAGGGCCTTCTTCCCAAAATGTCTCCTGCCTACAACCTGTATAAGCCCTGAGGATGTATTTACATCGTATGGGACTGGCTTGATAATATTGTTGAGGATGTCATAAGTTGGATTCTCCATAAGATTCAGGAGCCCCTCATCCACCACGATAAGCACCAGATTTGCATCTGAATTTGCACCTCTTACCTCTACATTCCCGTTTACATCCTCTCTCACAAGGTATCGTTTCTTATCTGTTTTTATATTTACATCCAGCCTGTATTTTGATTTATCTATATTGACTTCGGATAATCCCATCTTTATTGATGGTTTTGCAAGGTCTATCAGAAATCTCGGAGGAGGAGATGAGAGGCGTCCTCTTACAAGGACCACAGATATGACTACATTTGGTGCATAATCTGGCTCTGCCTTAAGAGTAATAATGGGTTCTCTTGATGTAAATTCCTGAACAAAGTAGTTTAGAATCCCGCTCTGTTCAACAGTTATGAGGGCGGTGCACCTCTCAAATGGGGAGACCACCCTGATTTTTATATCTTCTCCGGCTTTATATTCATCTTTATCTAAAAAGATATCTATTCTATCCGAATCAGAGGCATAATCAAACCACTTATTCTCATCATATTGAAATATATATATACTTCTCTTTGTGGCAGAGATACCTCTCTTATTATCACCAGATAATGCCTCCAAAATATAGTCACCACCCTTTTCAATTCTTCTCTTGCATTCAAGGATCCCATTGGAGTCTGTCTTACCTCTGCATATCTCTTGAGGTTCTTTTATCTCAGTGAGATGTTCATAAGAGTAATAACCACCAAGGACCTTTTTCCTGTGCGCGTAACTTATCTTCTGATACAGATTGACAATAACTTCTTCACCACTTACTGTCTTCCCTTCTCTATCAAGGAGGACCACTTTTACATTGACCTCTTTCTTCTCTCTATCTGTCTTTGAGGTAATACCAATAATAAAAGGAGAATTATAGATGGTCTTTGAGGTAGTGATGGTATTAAAATATCCATTCGGGTCTGTATAGCCAGCCTCAATATTCAAAACAAATGGTCTTTCGAATGCCTGCCTGATTGGTATCTCAGCCTTAAATCTTCCAAATTCATCAGTCTTCACCTGTATCTGCTCGGGCAGATTGGGAGGAGTTCTTCTAATGCTCTCCTCCTCATCTGTGTACTCAACCCCCTCTAAAAATCCCTCTTCATAATCCAGATTGGGCTTTTGAATCCCGGCCTTTACCTTTCCTCTGGAGAACTCGTAATTATTGTATCGTCTGTCTGAAAAGGAAAAGGTGTCAAGAAATCTATATCTCAATGTAATCTGCAGGTCATTTGCAGGTGCACCCATCAGATAGTTGAATATACCTTCTACATTCACCCTCTTCTCATCTGAATCTTTGACTATAAGTTCACCTTTGATTAACGGAACCTTAAACTCCTCTACAAGGAAACTCCCACCATCAAATTCACATTTAGAATTTATAGCAGAGTCATATGGACAATCAGAGTAGGTGATTTTATAATGTCCGGTGCTGGCATCCTTTGGAACATCCCATTTTAGAAATGTTGAATAGTTATCATCCCAGTTGATACTATACTCCCAGACCTTGTCTGTGCCAGTATGTCTAATCTTTATCTTTCCCGGCAAATCCTCTCTCAACGGGAAGATAATATCCCTCGGAGTCTTCTTTCTAAAGTACCCAACTATATGTAGAGTCTCTCCTGCGCGGAGAAGATTTCTGCTTAAAACCGAATGAACTGCATATTTACTCATATTCCAACTCTTATAAATATTAAATCTATAAGACTCGAGCCCCTTATCCCAGTTTGAACATACAAAGGAGAAATCTGACTGATATCTGGCAGTTACAATCAGTCCCGATTCAAGGAAGTTAGCAGAATCTCTATAGCCGAACTCCCCAGAAGAATGTCTGCAATCAGGGAGTATATCATCAGGCGGAAGTTTTTTATCAATGTAGAGCACCCCATTTTTATCTGTGACACCAGAATAATGTTCATTCCCTTCACAATCAAATACTTTTATTGATGCGCCCTCTACAGGCAAGCCATCTGATAATCCTGTTACGAAGACGAGGGAACTATCTCTACCTCTCTTGAATGTAACAGCCATATTGGTTACAAGGACGGTTGAGTGTAGATATGCCTTCTCCCCTTCGCTATTTTTATTCTCACCTACCAGATAATCAGAGAATGCACTGCTCTCTACCTCAAGGAGATATAGTCCATATTTCTTAAAAGGAATTCCAATAACGGTAGATTCTTTGAAATTTGCTAAGTCTGGAATATCCTTCTCCTCATATTCTATATTCTCCTTCTGAAAATAACTCTCTTTATAATTGTTGTAATCTAAATGGTTTATAATCTCAAATATCCTCTTCTCAGGTATATCGGAGAGGTTCTGGCTTCTAAACTTTATCTCAGGCAAGATAAAAGTCTTATCAGCACTCACTACCCTCTCCTCCTTCTTTGTCCAGAAGAATAAGGATTTTATAAACTCCCATATCCTTGCAAAGATGGAGAGTCTCTTCTGTTCTACTCTATGCTCAATACTATCTCCAAATGTAGTAGCACGAATCTTGAGATTTTTATCCAGACCCCTTACAGTTACTGGCAATATCGCCTCACCATCTATCATCTCAATAATTCCAAAGTTTGAGGCAAATTTTAGTAGTGGTGGCATTCTGTCGGTGTTGAACTCGAGGGGAAACCTGTCTGCATTTACTGGCTTACGACCATAGATATCCACCACATCTTCAGGTATATACAACTTATATTTATGTTCAGACTTAAATGGAGGTTCAAAGGATATTGAATGTACAATCTCATTAAACTCCTTTGGCTCAACAGGAGAGACTCTGTGCCCATTCTCATCAATTAGATAAAATCTTCTGGCATACTTTACCTCTATAGGCAATGAAAAATCTACTCTAATAGGAGAAATGGGGATACACCCCTTTTTGGCTGATTCCCTCTCACAGGAGAGTTCAATCTTGAATCCGTCCATTACTTTATATTCAAATATCTGAGCAAAGCCAGAAGAGAGTTTAGATTTTGATTCAATATTATCAAATACAACCTTTATCTCCTCTCCATCAGCAAATGTTGTCTTCGGTTTTATTGCAAAATAGGATGGACTGACCTCTTTTAAGTGTGGATATATCTCTTTGATTAAATTCTCGGTATCTTCTCTGCTCAAGAGAATGGCACCTATTGAATTTGCCACCTGTTTTCTTAAAAAGTATATCTTTTTAATGTTTTTCTCAATGTCCACCTCGCCATTAAAAGAGAAGAGAAATATCTCATCATTTCTAATCTCCTGATAAACATTTGGAAGAATATTATTTACAATCACGACATCTGTATCAAATTGAAAGGATTGCCTACCCAGGTACCGTTCACCATCTAAAGATTTAATATCTCCCTTTAATTCCACATTGCACTTTAATCCAGCCGGAAGTGGTTTATCAAACCTGAAGATGAATAGTGATGGCTCCTCCCAGATTCCAGTTCCATTCTTCATATCAGCACAGTCAATGGATTTGATTGGATTGTAATTGTATGTTGGGTCACCGAGTGGCGCTATATTTTTGGAGAACCTCAACCTTATCTCAGTAGGGCTCCTCGCCCTATTCTTCGGGAAGAATTCAACCTCAAATGAATAGAGATTGGTGGCAGAGATTAAAATAAAAATAATGTAAAATGTCTTTTTCATATGTTACTCCTATCTTACTTCATATTCTGAACTATAAATTCTATTCCCGAGAGTATCCATAAGATGAAGGATATGTCTCCCCTTTGAAATATCCAGAATAAAGACTCCGCCTTCCTGTTTGAGTATTTCACCATCATAAATAAGAGAGCACTTCTGGCAGTTTGTATATACAAAGAGCTTCTGTTGACCTGATGGGATTTCGGGGTCGTACGCAAAGATAGATTTGTCTGGTGGATATAGAATAGAAGGAGATCTGCTATTGACAATGCGAATAATTCCATCCTCGGGTTCTGTATCTTTTATAAAGATTTCTACCCTCTCTGGTTCAATCTCAGGTTCATATTTAATCTTCTTCTTTACCAATCCCTGTGGAGTTTCATCCTTAGATGAGCCTCTCCCTTTATGCAGTTCCTTCATCAGTGCAAACCATATCTGTGATGCCCCGTGAGAGCCAGAGATGTTGTACATAGGCTCCCCTGAAAAGTTTCCTGTCCAGACACCAACTGTATACCTGTCAGAGAACCCCACGCACCAGTTGTCCCTCATATCCTTGCTGGTCCCTGTCTTGACTGCTGTGTAAAATGGGGTTGAGAGTGTATTCTCAAGGTCAAATGTAACAGACCTTGCATCTCTATCAGAGAGTATATCTTTGATTATATAAACGGCTCTCTTATCAAGAAGGACCCTCTCGGAAGAACTCTCACCTGCTCTGATTTTCAAATCCTTATAGAGACCGTTATTTGCGAGCATCATATATGCTCTGGTGAGCTGCAATAGGGAGACATCCAGAGTCCCGAGTGCCAGAGACTCACCATAATAATCCTCAATTACATTAGCGAAGTCTGGTTCAAATCCTATCTCCTTTAAGTGAGAGGTATATCTATCCACACCGGCCAGTAAAATCGCCCTGATTGCAGGGATATTGAGTGAAGATGCAAGGGCAGTTCTGACAGAGACATAACCTTTGTAAGTTCTATCGTAATTCTGAGGAGAATATACAGATCCATTCTTTCCAATGAATACTGGAAAGTCCTCCAGAACAGACGCCGATGTCAGAACTTTTCTCTCTATAAGGTATTCATATAGAAAGGGCTTGAGGGTTGAGCCAGCCTGTCTTCTGGCGGTTATCCCATCTATGTATTTAGCCTTTGAGTGCTCAAGTGAATTTGGGATATATGCAACTATCTCACCACTCTTATTCTCGGCTACAATCAGTGCGGCATCCGTCAGATTTCTGGATTTGAGCTGAGATACAAATGACCTGACTATCTCTATAGCCTTCTTCTGAATGTCTATATCTATTGTGGTCACTACAGGTGAATTGTATTTAATAAGCAGTTTATCTGAAAGCACAGGGAGATAGGAATAGTTATGTTTGAAATTATATCTGTCTGGTAGATTGTTAATTGCATCAAGCAGTCTCTCCTCTTTTATGTTGAGATTAAATCGCTTATTCACATTCTTTGCAATATTTGTCAGTTTCTCTCTTTCTGCAGAGGGCTTTTTGATAAGTGAGAGTAAAATTAAAGAATCTATATCATTTAAGAATTCTGGGGACTTATCAAAGAGTATCAGTGAGGCGGTGAATATCCCGACTATCTCCCCCCTGATGGGGACTGTATTTAGATATGCCTCCAGAATTTCATCCTTTTCCCATCTTAGTTCCAGAATAATTGAATAGTATATCTCCTTAATTTTACGAATTATTAAATTTCCATTCTTGAGTCTCATATAATTTCTTATAAATTGCATATCTATTGTGCTGGCGCCCCGCATCCTCTTATTTATTATAAAGTCTTTTATCGCAGAGGCGATGGAAATAAAATCAATCCCGATATGTGAATAGAATCTTCTGTCCTCAGAACTTATAAGTAGATTCAAAAAATTCCTGTTGACCTCTTTTACTCTGGCATATCCGATCTGTCTAAAATTAAAATCTGTCCTCGCCTCTGAGAGGGGATAATAATTTCTATCAAGTACGATGCCATCCGATGGTTTGAAATATTCGTACTTAAACTTCTTATAGTCTGGAAATGTAGTTAATGAGTGGATAAATAGAAGAATAGGTAAAGAAATTATTACAATCCAGCAAACCCTTTTTTTATAAAATAACCACCTTATAATAGGTTCCATAGGATTAAAGATGATATATGTTCTATTATCTGTCAAATAAAAAAATCATAACCTATTGGCAATACACCAAAACACCAATGAAGACGCGGTGTCAAATACTTTTTTATTTTACTGAAAAAATAAAAACTTATTCATATCTATATGCTATATGGGATATTTTTTGCAGTCATCAGTCCACAGTCAACAGCCCATATTATAATAAATTCTGGTTGACCTATCAGTAGTAATATGAGATAT
>JBMFOP010000033.1:0-30301 GCA_049969675.1 Myxococcota bacterium
CTTTTATTTCTCCTCTGAGAAGGAGAATGAATTCTACAACTTTAGGTCGTGAAAAATGTCTTGACAGATGTGGGGTGATATGCTAATAAGTAATTTCTAAATGAAGGAGAATTAGAATGACAAAGAAAGCAAAGATTGAATTTAATGAGAATGTGACAGAACATACCATCGTAGGGGGAAGGGCAATTAAGCGAGTTGGGAAAAAGACTAAAGTACCTATTGGTATTGAACGGATATTACTACTTGCCGCTTCTAATTCCGATTTTAAGAAGAGGTTGATTGAAAATAGAGATGCAGTCATAGATGAGATGAAGGATGCTCTCACCGAATCCGAGCGATTAATCATTGAAAACATACCTGATGAACAGTTGAGATTTATGATTCAGACAATAGATATAAAAAGCTCCAGCAGAAAAAAATTCTTTAAGAGTGTTGCTGTCGCCTGTGCGATTGCAATTGCCTCAAGTGCTACTAACCTATCCTGTGAAGGTGAGACAGAAATGCCTGATGTTGATGTTCCAGAATATCATGATGTAGGTGGATTACATACTGATATACTAACAGACATACCTAAAGATGAGACAATTATGTTGGATGTCCCAGTATCTTTTGAAACTGGAGGGGATAGGCCAGATATCCCGGATGATTCGTCTGATGTAAATGAAGAAGAGTAATGGAATATAATCAAAAGGACATAACCCTTATCAATTTAAATATGTTGACAATAAGACACAGGGATATTATTGAGCGTGAGCCGCATATCGTGTTAGGTCCACTTTACCTCATTGCTCAATTGAATAGAGATGGGATAAGTGTTGATTTTAGAGATTATCAGCTCTGCAATTATGAGGAGTTATTTACATTAGATAGCTTTTTATCATTCTGTAATAATCCCTCAAAAATTATAGGTATCTCTGTTATGGCAAATCTTTTGCATTTTGCGATACTTGCTGCAAAGGCTCTTAAAGAGAGATATCCAGATAGAGTTATTATACTTGGAGGCGTGGGTCCTTATGGGGTTGAAGAGAAGATTCTGACACGCTTCCCATTCATAGATATTATCGCATACGGTGAGGGAGAAAGAAACATCTCTGCACTTGTATCTGCCTTACATTATAATAGAGACCTTTCAGAGATAAAAGGCATCTATTACAGAATGGATGGAAAGATTATTAAAAATCCCCCTTCTGAGCGTATTACCGAACTTGATAAGATGGGATTGCCTGCATACTATGCCATTGATTACAGGAAATATTCTGGCTGCAATATCATTACATCAAGGGGATGTCCATATCTCTGTAGTTTTTGTAGTGTAGCCCCAATATGGGGGAGGTGCCCTCAATTTCGCAGGCCTGAATCCATTGTTAAAGAGATGGTCTTCCTGAATAGAGAATATGGAGTTGAACTGTTTTTATTTCAGGATGAATTCTTCGTAAACTCCAGGGATAGGGTAATAGAATTCTGTAGATTATTAAAGGCATCTGGCTTAAAAAATATTATGTGGAAGGCATTTGCTCGTATTAACCTCACCGATGAAAGAGTACTCAAGGAAATGGGTAAGGCAGGTTGTATTGAGATTAGGTACGGTATTGAATCGGGCTCAAATAAGGTACTAAGTCGTATAAAAAAGGGATTTACCATCGAAGAGGCTGCGGGAGTCGTCTCAAAGGCTATAAAATTTATCCCGAGGGTTGATACATTCTTTATCTGGGGATTTCCTTTTGAAACGATAAAAGACTTTTATTCTACAATATTTCAGATGATACATTTTAGACTTATTGGCACAAGGGTATTACCTTCACTTTTGTGTTATCTTCCTCAAACAGATATTTATATAGAATATAAAAATATAGCAAAGTTTGAATTCTATCCTTATCTGTTGCCAGAATATATGATTACTGGACACGAGCTGTTTGATAATGGCAGATTGATGGTAATTGAAAAATATAGAGATTATTATAAATTTATCAATGAACATCCAGATATCTTTACCGGATTTTTTCAGATAGATATAGAGAATAATATTTTACCTAAATTTGAGTTATTGAAAAAACACGGTTTCTATTCTCCTTCAGAAGTGGCTGATGCAAAGACAGAGTCCTGCGGGGCACACTCACCAAGAATTTAAAAGAAAATCAATTCTTATCTATTTGACTTTTTGAGCTTATTATAATAGGAGATTCTACCTCTTATATGGAGAAAAGGAGGTATCAAAGTGAATACTGAGGAGAGAAGATGCAAGATTAATGGTTGCAAACGCCCATACAGGGCAAAGGGGTATTGCAATACACATTATAAGATGTGGAGAAGGGGTGAGCTCCCCAAGAAGAGATTCAGTTGGTGCATCAAACCCGAATGCAAGAACAGGGCCCTCTATGGTAAGGTGTGTGCAGACCACTACAAAGGTTTAAAGAAGAAATCAGAGGGCAAACCAGCGCAGGCGGCTCCATAGGCATAGTCACATACAAAAAATTGAAATTATAACTTCTTATAAAAGGAGATAAGTTATGACAGGTAAAGAGATAATGGAGATGACTGAGGAATATGGTGCACACAATTATCACCCACTTCCGGTGGTGCTCACAAAAGGGAAAGGTATCTGGGTATGGGACAGCGAAGGGAAGAAATATATAGATATGCTCAGTTGCTATTCGGCGCTCAATCACGGGCATAGGCATCCCGCACTGATTAAGGCTGTAAAAGAGCAGATAAATAAACTCACCCTCACCTCAAGGGCATTTTATAATGAACAGCTCGGACCGTTCTGTAAAGAACTCGCTGAGCTATGTGGAATGGATATGGTGCTACCTATGAACTCCGGTGCAGAGGCAGTAGAGACGGCTATCAAGATTGCCCGCAAATGGGGTTATGTAAAGAAGGGCGTAAAACACTACGATGCAGAGATTATTGTATGTGAAAACAATTTCCACGGTAGAACTGTGACCATAGTATCATTTTCTACTGAGCCGCTTTATCGGGATGAATTTGGACCATTTACCCCGGGATTTAAGGTAATTCCCTTTGGGGATACAGATGCGCTTGAGAAGGCAATCTCTCCAAATACAGTGGCATTCCTTGTTGAGCCAATACAGGGAGAGGCTGGAATAAATGTCCCACCAGACGGATTCTTAAAGAATGCTTATGATATCTGCAGGAAAAATAATGTATTATTGATGTTTGACGAGATTCAGACTGGTCTTGGCAGGACTGGAAAATTCTTTGCTCACCAATATGAAGAGGGTGTAAAGCCAGATGTGTTGATTCTCGGGAAGGCGCTGGGTGGAGGGATCTACCCTGTCTCAGCCGTTGTATCAAATAAAGAGGTACTGGGGCTCTTTACCTGGGGAGAGCACGGTTCAACATTTGGTGGAAATCCGCTTGCCGCCTATATCGGGAGAGTGGCATTAAGAATCCTCAAGGAGGAGAGACTCACCGAGAACTCCTATGAGATTGGAAACTACTTTATGGAGAAACTCAGAAAAATCAAATCCCGACATATAAAAGAGGTAAGGGGTAAAGGACTGTTGATAGGAGTTGAATTACACAAAGAGGCTGGCGGCGCCAGAAGATTCTGTGAGGCTCTAATGAAAGAGGGACTTCTCTGTAAGGAGACCCATGAAAATGTCATTAGATTTGCACCTCCGCTCATTATCAAAAAGAAGGATATCAACCTCGCAATAAGGAAGATAAAGAAGGTCTTCCAAGAGCTGGATTAAAATCTCTTCATTTTTATCTTTTTCATATTTTCTTGACACTTATTTCTAATAGACTTACAACTCCTGTTTGATGTCTGATTGCTTTATACATCAATTCGCAGGTAAAATTTTATTAATTTTTTTATCAAAACATAGGGGGATATAATTTAAGGAGGAGTTTTATGAAGAAGATTGATTTTTCACTCAAGAATTTATCACAATTATTTCCAAAAGAATTTACTAAAGAGCAGATATCAAAGGCACAGACCATTTTCTTAAAAGAGATCTCATTTTCATTGCACAAATTCTATCGCGGAAAAATAATGACAATCCCGAAGGCTGGGATTTATGGATTTAACTGGTTTAATATCTGGTATACACCGGGTGTCTCTGTTGTTTCAACATCAATTAGAGATGACAATAATCTCTCATTTGAGCTCTCAAATAGAGGGAATCTTGTGGCGGTGGTATCAGATTCAACAAGGGTACTCGGCGATGGGGATGTAACACCTCCGGGTGGACTGGGAGTGATGGAAGGGAAGGCATTTCTGATGAAATATTTAGGCGGTGTGGATGCAGTGGCTCTATGCATTGATAGCCGAAA
The DNA here is from genome assembly GCA_049969675.1 of Myxococcota bacterium. Lineage (GTDB taxonomy): Bacteria > Myxococcota > SpSt-1050 > SpSt-1050 > SpSt-1050 > SpSt-1050. Next base: position 4,300 of record JBMFOP010000033.1, read on the forward strand.
TGAAAAGGGCGAGCACGACCCGCAGAAGATAATAGACTTTGTCAGGATGGCTGAGCCGAGTTTTGGTGCGGTAAATCTGGAGGATATCTCACAGCCACAATGCTACAAGGTGCTGGATACATTGCGTGAAGAGTGTGAGATTCCGGTCTGGCATGATGATGCTCAGGGGACCGGCTCTGTCACACTTGCGGGACTTATTAATGCACTAAAAATTGTGAGGAAAAAGATTGATAAGGTCAAAATAGTATTTTACGGTGCCGGTGCTTCAAATACAACGATTGCACGTCTTATCATCAAGGCTGGTGGGAATCCGGAGAATATGATTATGTTTGATACAAAGGGTGCACTTCATAAGAATAGAGAAGATATCAGGAATGACCCTGCATTTTATAGAAAGTGGGATCTCTGTTTACAGACAAATCCACAGTGCATTGATGGAATTGAAAATGCAATGGAGAATACAGATGTACTAATCAGTCTGAGTAAACCGGGTCCTGATACCGTAAAGCAGGATTGGATTAGAAAGATGGCTGATAAGGCAATTGTATTTGTCTGTGCAAACCCGATTCCCGAGATTTATCCTTATGCCGCAAAGGAGGCGGGGGCTTATATCGTTGCGACCGGCAGAGGGGACTTCCCAAATCAGGTGAACAATTCACTCGGTTTTCCCGGAATACTTAAGGGTGCACTACTTGTCAGGTCCCGAAAGATTACAGATGAGATGGCAATTACAGCAGCATACTCTATAGCAAAATTTGCGGAGAAGAAGGGGATAAATCCCGAGAGGATTATGCCCACAATGGATGAGACCGAGGTATTTGCGCATGAGGCGGCAGATGTAGCGATGGAGGCAATCAAAAATGGAGTTGCCCGTATAAAGATATCCAGAGAGGAGGCATTTAAGACCACACTCAGAGATATAAAAGAGGCGCGCTCACTTGTGAAGACCCTGATGGATAAGAATTTTATCAAAAGGCCCCCAAGGCAGGTGCTCATAGATGCACTCAACAGGGCAATAGAAAAGGTAAAATAGATTCAGGATTTTTCTATGAAGAATCTATGCAGTATTCTTACTGTATCTCTGACCTGAACTGATGGTATAATTGCTGAGATTCTGAATGATGAGGTTGTAATGCCTATCAGCTCAACATTATTGTTATTCAGGATATCCAGCATATTTCTCATATTTGAATAGTCTGAATTTATTCCATCACCTATGAGAGAAACTGTGCCTGTATCCTCTCTCAATAATACTGAACCTCCAAATCTTTCATCTATCAACCGCTTAAAATTTCCAAAGTCGTGAATATTCTCTATAGAGAAAGCCAGACTCAAAAAATATCCTGCATTATCCTTTTCAAATCTAATCTGCTTACCAAGAATCCTGTAGGCATCCAGAATCTCAAAGAGCGATTGTACATCTCTGTAATACTGAAATCTCTTCTGCAAAAGGATGATATTCTCCTCATAGGTGACACCGATAATGTTGTTTTTTTTCTGTGATAAAAATTTGTCAATAACAGTTCCGCTACCATCTGAAAAGGTAGATTTGCAATATATAGCTATTCCCTTCTTCTTGGCAAATTCAACTGCCTGACTATTTAGGACCTTTGCACCAGCCTCTGCATACTCCTGCATAGATTGATAAGATATCTGACTTATCTTTTCAATATTATCCACCACCCTTGGGTCAGCTGAGTAAACGCCATCCACATCACTATAGATTTCACAATACTCTGCATCAAGAGCGGCTGCGAGTGCCACAGCTGTTGTATCAGAGCCACCTCTTCCGAGCGTGGTAATCTCCTTCTTATATGAGATACCCTGATACCCTGCCACAATGACTATCTTCCCCTTTTCAAGCTCATCTGTAATTCTAAAAGGCCTTATCTCAATGATCCTTGCATTGTTATGACTATCATTTGTAATAATTCCAGATTGAGAACCTGTAAGTGAGATTGCCTCATAGCCAAGTTTACCTATTGCCATTGATAAAAGTGCCATACTGATTCTCTCACCAACAGACAGCAGCATATCCAGCTCTCTTCTATGAGGATTGGGATTTACACTCCTTGCAAGATTTAAGAGATTATCAGTTGTATCACCCATTGCAGAGACCACAACCACCACATTATATCCCTTCTTCCTTGTTGCCACTACCTTTTCCGCAACCCTCATTATCTTTTCAGGTCCCGCAACAGAAGACCCTCCAAATTTCTGAACTACAATCTTCATCTCTCAATCCTCCAGATGGTACCCTCTGGTGTATCCATAACAGATATCCCCATCTCAAGGAGTCTGTTTCTTATCTCATCCGATTTTGCAAAATTCTTCTCCTTACGAGCTAAAGCCCTCTCCTCAATCAACTTCTTTACAGCCTCAATATCAATCCCGAGTCTCTGTGCTTTTAGCAATGTAATTTCCTTCAAAGCCACAGATGGAACCTTATCCATAATGCCCAGAATATCACCTATAGTTTTTGCTTTTTCTCTAATGTATAAGAGAGAGGATTTTAGTACATCCTTTGGATACTGACCTCTTTTAAGCAATATATCATTTGCAATTCTTAATATATTGGATAAATTGGCAAGCCCTTTTGCCATATTAAAATCATCGTCCATCGCCTCAAAAAACTCCTCAATGTTCTTATCTACCTCTTCTTTTACCGGGATATCTTTTACTGGTGTATTAAAATTGCCTATTGCATTATTTATATCTCTCAATGTTGAATAGTAATACTCTACCCTTCCCTCTGCCTCAGAGATTGAATCAATAGAATAATTAATCGGGCTCCTATAATGTGTACCGAGCATAAAATATCTGAGTGCCTCTGGATAATACTTTGCGGTAACCTCTCTTATGGTAAAGAAATTGCCGAGGGATTTACTCATCTTCTCCTCATTGATATTCACAAATCCATTGTGCAGCCAGTACTTTACAAATGGAACTCTGTATGCCGCTTCAGATTGAGCTATCTCATTCTCGTGATGCGGGAATATAAGGTCTTTACCTCCTCCGTGGATATCAAATGTAGTTCCAAGATATTTTGTGCTCATCGCAGAGCATTCAATATGCCAGCCGGGTCTCCCCTTTCCCCACGGAGAATCCCAGAATGGCTCACCCGGTTTACTCTCCTTCCAGAGTGCAAAGTCAAGTGGATGTCTCTTCTGTTCATTTACCTCAACGCGTGCCCCTGCCTTCATATCATCCAGTCTTCTACCAGAGAGTTTCCCGTAACCCGGAAAGGATTCTACAGAGAAATAGACATCTCCACCTGATACATAGGCGTAACCATTATCAATTATTTTTTGAATGAGCGCAATAATCTCATTGATATGTTCGGTGACCTTCGGCTCTATATCCGCCTTCAATACATTTAAAGACTCCATATCAATATAAAATTCCTTAATATACTTCTCTGTAATCTCTTCGGTCTTAACCCCAAGTTCATTCGCCCTCTTAATAATCTTGTCATCCACATCTGTAAAATTTCTCACATAGGTAACCTTAAACCCCTTGTATCTTAAATATCTTAAAATAACATCAAAGGATATATATGCCCTTGCATGCCCGATGTGACACATATCATAGACTGTAACTCCACAGACATACATCCTGATTTCATTGGGTGAAAGTGGAATCAACTCCTCCTTCTTCCCTGAAATTGTATTAAATACCTTTATTCCCATATCACTCTCCCTTTGAGAAGTAATTTATTATCCTCTCCACTCTAAACTTTACCCTTTCTAACCCAAGAAGTTTTACTATGTCCCTAAGCGCCGGCCCCTTCTCCCTGCCAGTAATTGCGATTCTCGGCATCATAAAAACAGCGATAGGTTTAATATCCTTCTCCTCAATATATCTTCTTAAAGGTTCTTCATTGAAATTATCACCTGATATAGACTTAAGAAAGATATTCATAATTTCAACAAACATATCCGCACCACAGAAGAGTTTATGCGTTTTCAGAGTATGTATTACCAGATCTATATTAAAATCATCATCAAACAGAAATGCCGAGACATCACGAAGTTCGTTCAATGTAAATATCTCCTCCTTGAATACCCTCACAAACTCTCTGTCAACTCTATCTCCCCTTTCACCCATAAAATTTTTGAAATGCAGGGTGAGAGAATCTTCATCAGCCCCTCTTATTGCCTCTCTATTGAGAAACTTCAATTTCTGCATATCAAATATTGCAGGTGCAGAACTCACCCTCTCCAGTTGAAATAGTTGAGACATCTCATCAAGGCTCAATATCTCCTTATCCGTTTCAGGAGAATAGCCCAACCTATAGAGATAGTTCAGAAGTGCAATCGGGAGAAATCCCGAGCCCCTGAATTCTGCTACAGAGGTTGCACCATCTCTTTTTGAAAGAGGTTTCTTACCCTTCCCAAATATAAGTGGCAAATGGGCATAACGCGGTATATCAGCCCCAAAGGTCATAAGTAGTGCAATCTGCCTTGGGGTCTGGTCCAGCAGGTCCTCTCCTCTTATCACATCTGTTACACCCATCAGCATATCATCAATGGTACAGGCAAAGTTATAAGCCGGAACCCCATCCGCCCTTACAATTATGGGGTCACCCATTATTGCGGGATTGAATACTACCTCCTTTCTCACCACATCCTCAAATTTAATGATATCAAAATTAGAAAATCTAAATCTATATGTAAAGGGCTTCCCCTCCGATTTCAGTCTGTTTCGTTCAGTTGCCGGGAGATTTGAACACCTGCCGTCATACACCGGGGGTTTACCGGATTTCAGTGCAATCCTTCTTCGCTCTTCAAGCTCCTGCGGCGTACAGAAGCACTCATATACTACCCCCTTTTCAATCAACTGATTTAGATATTCTCTGTAGATATGCATCCTCTCAGACTGCCTGTAAGGGCCTTCATCATATCCAAGATTCAACCACGACATATCTTCAATTATAGCCTCAGAATATTCTGGTTTTGAACGTTCTGTGTCTGTATCTTCAAGCCTCAAGATGAATTTCCCATTGTGCCTCTTTGCAAACAGATATGCAAATAGTGCGGTCCTTGCATTCCCTATATGCAACTCACCTGTTGGGCTCGGCGCAAATCTGGTTCTAACTGTCCTCATTCTCAATCATCTTCCTTGTTGAAAAATCTGAGATATATATCCCTGAGATTATATATCAACACACCAAGAAGGATTATATAAATAGACAGTGTGAAAAAATCACCATAAGGCCTCTCACCTACAATCAATACACCACCTCTATCATCAAAATGCCTTCCAAGTTTATTTACAAAGAAATCCCGTGCCTGATTAAGCTCCCTCTGATTGGGATATTTTGCAAATTTGATGAATCTCCCTATCCTCGGCCCGGTATCAAGTCCTTCATCTCTTCTGCTCTTATTTAATTCAACAGGTTCTTTTACCAGAAGTGTAGTATTCCCCATAAATACATAGTAATTGTATGTCTTTGTAAAAAAGAAATATATGTAACTGTCACCTCTCAGCATCCTCGGATCCGGAATACCAGAGACAGATATATATCTATTGTGAAGAAGTTTCTCGGGATTCAACCTATCCGCCTCACCAAGCATAATAGGTTCGGGTCTTGAAAAGAAGAAAGAGATATCCTCAATGTAGTAATACATCAATCCAACAGAGAGAATTATCATTATTATAGAGATATATACCGGTCTTCTCTTCCTCTTTTCACCACTATCTCTGCCCTGATTCATCTCTAATTCATCCATAAGTAAAAGCCCCTGGAAGAAAGTGCATTTGCTTATTATAACAGAATGTAAATAATTTCAAACTTAAATAATCAGATAAAAAAAGCCCCGGTATCTCCGGGGCTTATAAATCAGGTATAATTTATACTTAGAAATTTACACCGAGTTGAAGGATGGCGGTCTGAAGATTGATATCTTCTGCCTTCCCATCTTTATTTATAAACTGAGCCGCCTTAACTGGAATAATCTTCTCATAAGATAATGTGAGTTTGGCAAATTCTGAGAAGTAGTAATTGATTCCACCCGTAATCTGTGAGAATTCATTGTCATTTATTGAATCATCTGGCTCAATGAATCCATATCTAACCACAGGGGCGAGCTTAAGGGTTGTAAATTTATATCCCAGCATTACATATGCACCATACGAAAAATGCGGATTGAATTCTACCTTTTGATTCTCTAAATCAATCTTTTTGGTCTCAGTCTGTCCAAAGATGACCTCTGATGCAAAGATAATATTATTGTAATTACTCTCAAGGTCGACCCCACCTCTCCAGAATCTCCTATTTGCATCAAAGTCATCATATGCATCCTTGAGCCCATAATACCCAGAGAGACCAACAGAGAAGAGATTATGTGAATAACCGACTCTACCGACTATATCTTTGAATTTGTTGCCATAATCTCTATCCTTTGAGATATCCACTCTGTTCTCCTCACTCCTATACATACCTGCACCATTTACAATACCCACTTTATAATTGAGACCCTTATATTCCCCATATGCATACATACCGGTATCTCTGAGGTAGGGGAAGAATCCGAGCTGTCTGCCATAATATTTATGCCCTGTACCAACCGCAAGAGAGTAACTCACAAGCTCAAGGTCATAAGGGGACCTCATTACCTCATAGCCAAATGGGATTGTAAACTGACCGGCTCTCAGAGAAATATAGTCGTGCAACTTTATATTAACGAACAGGTCCATCAATTGTAGTAGATTATATGTATAGACATCATTTTTATCGGCTGGATTGGTAACATTATTCTGATACGCCATAAAATCAATCTGCCCAAAGAATGAGACGACATTTGAAAGTTCTACATTTGTCTTCAGCCTTGCCCTTGCAAGTGCAAAACGGGAATCTGACTGAGCGGCATAATATGTTACACCATTTGCATCTTTTAGTGCCACTCCATTATCTTTGTACAGATACCACATCTGGGCAAAGCCATGCACATCAAGGTCTGCAGCGAAGACAGCAGTGGGGACGGATAATACAATCATTAGCACCAGCAATCTCTTCATAATCAATAACCTCCTTAAAAAATTGGTGAACCAAATTTATATACATCAATCACAAAAAGTCAACCGAATTAAACAATTATAAAGTCTCACTGCTCTCCAAAGTAATAGTCTCTCTTCACCGCTGTCCAGAATAATCTGATTTGATAAGTTAACTATTTGTAAAATAAGGATTCTGGACGGGCAAAACTGAATGTCTATTCATCCAGCCCAATTCTTATTGCCTTTCTGCTCATAAAATTTTCTACTTTCTATAATGAAATATTCTTTTCAGTAGTTCAGCACTATGGGTCTTAAATACTCTCCTCACTATCATATTTTTATTATGCCCCGCTGTTTATGCCCTTACCACTACAATGCCCCAATTCTGGTCTGAATACTACCATCATTATTACTTAAAAATTGGGTAATTGGTGCTAAATATCTTTGAGTCTTCAATTAAAGTCTATTTTGGGAATATCTGCTACAGTCTGAACTTTTATAAAATTTGTCTCTCCTCTTCTGGGGATTGGCATACCACCAGTAATGATACAGGTATCTCCCTTACTTATCTTCTTCTCCTTCAAAAGCATCATTATTGCCCTATCAATCAGATGGTCTGTATTCTTCTCATATTTGATTAGCATCGGGATGACACCTCTTAAGAGAGCAAGGGCATTGAGGACATTTTTATCAGGGGTAAATGCATAGATAGGTAGATGAATATGATATTTTGAGATTATCTCTGCAGTCCTACCCGATTGTGTAAATGTAATAATACATCTTATCTTCTGCTCCTCAGTAATCTGTTTTACGGCATTTGCAATAGAATGTATCTTACTACTATTATCGTGAGTGCAACCTGTATTAGACCCGACAGAGCTATCCAGACTCTTATGACTCTCAGATTCAATAATAATTCGCTTCATCATCCTCACAGTCTCAATGGGATAATTCCCCGAGGCAGTCTCACCTGAGAGCATCAAAACATCTGCCCCATCATAAACGGCATTGGATATGTCAGTCACCTCTGCGCGGCTCGGAATCAGTGCATTCATCATTGATTCTAACATCTGAGTGGCAACAATTATCGGCCTCTTTACCTGATTTGCCCTGGCGATAAGCCTCTTCTGAATCACAGGGACCTGATAGACCGGAAGTTCAATCCCGAGGTCACCCCTTGCCACCATTATCATATCAGTTACCTCAAATATCTTATCAATCGCTCCGAGTGCCTCTGGCCTCTCTATCTTTGCAATTATTCTCATCCTGCTCTTATGTCTGTTTAATATCTCCCTCAACTCTATAATATCATTATGAGACCTCACGAAAGAGAGCGCCACATAGTCAAAACCGAGCCTGATTCCAAATAAGAGGTCCTCTCTATCCTTTTCAGTCAATGCAGGGATTTTCAGTTCTGTCTCGGGAAGATTCAATCCTTTGTGCGATTTAACCAATCCACCAACAGAGACTCTGGCAAGGAATGAATTCTTTCCTTTATTTATAACTCTTAAGACTATCTTCCCATCATCAATAAGAATCCTCTCCCCTTCCTTGACCGAATTAATGACCTCTTGATAACTAAAAGGTATAAACTTCTTTGAACTGTCAGATTGCCTGAGTCCCACCTCAATAATCTCCTCCGGTTTAATCTCTATAGCCCCATTGATATCGTCCACTCTTATCTTTGGTCCCTGCAAATCCATAACGGTGGCGACCGGGATTCTTAATCTATTTGAAACCTCTCTCACCATCCTGTAATTTTTGAGATGTGTACTATGGTCACCATGAGAAAAATTGAACCTTACCCCTCTTGAGCCCTCCTTTATTAATCTTTCTATGATTTCCGGTCTTGCAGAGGCCGGCCCTATGGTAAACAATATCTTTGCAAGATTCATCTTCCCTCCACCGTGTTACTACTCAACCCTTTGCAAATCTTAAAATATTCGTGTTCATATTCTATACCCCACCCATCTGTGCAGCTCTGCCCGGAGGGGCAATCAATGTTGCTCCTGCACACTTTATAACATTTAAGAGTCTTATCAATAAGAGATAGACACACCATTCCACATTTGCAATCTGAATGAATCTCACAGTTTGAGCCGACTGTGGAACTCCCACACTTTCTGCATACTCCACCGCACTCAACAAATGGATAACAGGACTCATCAGAGGCACACTCCTCACTTACTCCTATATTTGTGCAGGGCTTACCCTGAACTATATCACCTCTCCCTGCATCACCTCCTGTAACATCTCTTGAAATAGCATCTGAATCATCTTCTCCTGCATCCATAATATTCACACTCTCCAAAAACTTACTTCCATCAAAATATAGATTATCCCCTGCATTAAGAGTATCAGATAGGACATCTCTAATTGAGCCATCTATCTCAGTTATGACCCCACAGTGATACGGAATCTTCTCAGACTCACAGGAGATTAAAATTAAAATCATCAAAACAAATAAAGAGTATCTCATATCTGACCTATCCTCCACAAACCTTATACAACAGATTATCTATTAATTAAATCATTTTTTTCATCAAAAGGACCGAGATAAGGGACAAAATCAGGTTCAAAATTAAATACAGTAATTGTAACCACCTTATCTTCCTTCTCAGGAAGACCTATCCCGGACTTTACAATCCCGGGTATCCAGAGGAGCTCATCATGAGATGTAATAACAGGGAGTATTTTGCGAAATCTGACAGGGACTTTCCTGTTGATAAATATCTTCTTTACTTTTACATACCTCTTATAGTGTCCACTATAAATTCTGTCACCATCTTCAAAGATTCTTATAGAAAAAGGGAAGCTGAACTTCTCAAGGCTTAAGAAGATCTGAGGATAATTTGCCCTCATCTTTCTCCCCAGCTCAAAGGCAATCTCAACATCCAGCCAATAGAGTTTATATCTGCCAAAACTCTTAATAACAATCGGCTTATACTCCATCAGGTCTGAAAACATCTGTTTTATATGAGGGATGTGCCCCATACTGACCTTCCCATACTCACACCTTATTACTATATCAGATGTAAGCCTGTAAAAGCTGCTCCCTCTGGCCTTAAGTAGAAAATCAATGGCACATCTGATATTATCAGAATCTATTCTGCGCGAGACATTTAGATTTGAGATAATATCCAGTAGAAAATATCTCCTCAACTCCATAGGAATATCTATAAAATCCCTCTGTTCAAATGTGGCAATGGAAAAGTCCTCATCATATTTAACCTTTTGTAAATATCCATTCAATGTCTTATTTAAAAGCATCCTCAATTGAGCCGCATCTTCAGCAAGAGAATATAGCGCCTCTTCAATATTAGGATTGAAATGTTTTTTTAGATACGGTATCAGATCCAATCTCACCTTGTTTCTCAGATATCTTTTATCACGATTTGTATAATCTTCAACGAACTTTATCTTATGACCTCTTATATATTCCATCACCTCTGTTCTTGATAGAATAAGCAAAGGCCTTATAATTCGTTCGTCTCTATTGAGGAGTATACCTGAAAGGCTTTTAATGGTGGTGCCTGAGATTATCCTCATCAGGAGCGTCTCAGCCTGATCCGACAGGGTATGCCCGGTCGCAATCAGATTATATCCAAATTCATCAGCAATACTCAAAAGCGCGTTATATCTCTCTTCACGAGCCCTCTGTTCAAGTGACCTCTTCTCACTCTTTCTCGCGCCAAATATATATACCTCTCTCCCATAAAATGGGATATCCCGTCCTGCACACTCACTCTCAACAAATTGCATATCTTTGTGTGAATCAACCCTCATCTTATGGTCTATATGTGCTACTCCAATCTCAAAGCCCATAATAATAGATAGATTATCCATAATATCAAGTAGAGCCATAGAGTCCGGACCACCAGAGACAGCAAGCAAAATTCTATCACTGCCCTTTATTAACGAATTGGATTCAATAAATTCCTTTACCCTAAAGAGAGTCTTCATAGATAAAAGGATAGACTTTAATATCCCAATTTTCAATCCATTTCTTTATGTTGAAAAAATGAATTTTGATGCTAAAATAGATTTTAATGTGGAGATAAAAATGAAATCTATTTATTTATTTGCCCTTTCTCTCGTCATTTCACTCTATATTTCTGGTTGCACAGAAGAATCCAATCATTTTGAAGATGCAACCGGAGATGCCATCTTAACTGACACAGATATTGAAGACATCCTAAAATCCGATATATCCTTACAAAAGAACAAATCAGTAAAAGTATCTGTCAGGAGTAGATTTCCATCCTCAAAGGGCGGTGAGGAGATAAGACTTATTACATTTTCAGGCAGCGATTCAATAATACCTGAGGAGTCGGAGTATACAGATTCATTTATTTTTGAGACAGATAAAGTCCTTTCAATCTCCCTTAACAACAATGAGGGTCTTCTGGCATTTATTGATAAAAATGGGAGTGGAAAATTAGACAGCGGAGATTATTTTGGAATCTTAAAGGCGTCTGAGATAGAAGATGGAGGGAGATATATCCTCTACATTCAATCATATATCCCATTTGAGAGAAATCTGGAGCAGGGGCTAAACGGCAATGAGATTGCAGTATTTGGGAGAATAAGAGATAAATTATCTGAGGCAGATGGGCTCTCAATGATTATTACAAAGATAGGAGATGAATATTATGTCTATTCAAAGATTGGAACAATCTCATTTAAGAGGATATTTGAAAATGGAGAATATAAATATCCGGTAAATATCATCTCGGGAAAAAACCCAATTGATAATACAGATGCAAAATTACTTTATACATTTGAAGAGGAGTTAAATGCAGGGTCCAATCCAGAAGGGACTCAATATAGCGGTTATGAAGTAAATGATAGAAGGATATCCTTCATTGAAGAGGATAAGACCTCATACCCTTTTGCATATGAACGAATTGCACAGATATTTGATGATCCGAATAGTGGAGATATAATCGGTCTCCCAATGCCCTATGGAGATGGTCTATATGAGATAGGCGCCCACGGACATCTGGACATTACACAATCAAGAGCGCCTCTCATATTCTCCGGGGCTGGCGTCCGGAAGGGACTGCTATATGAAAATCCAGTAAAAGCCGTGGATATAGCACCTACCATTATCAGGATGATGGGAGGGAAAACGCTCATAGGCACAAACAAATTCAATCAACTGACAGATGAGAACTATCTCAGAAGGCAGGATGGAGATGTAATCTCTGATATACTTAATGGTGAGACACCGGAATATGCCATTATAATCGTCTCTGATGGCCTCTCCCATACAGAATTACAGAGGGCGTTTGAGGATGAGAGCTATAATATCCCAAATATTAAATTACTCAAAGAGAATGGTACCTACTTTAAGTATGGACATATTACAAATTACTTCTCTGTAACCATCCCTTCACATACCACTATTGGGACCGGGCTCTATGCTGGACATCACGGAATTGTCAATAATCTCTACTATTTACGAGATAATGCCCGTCTTCTTACACTGATTGACCTCGGAGTGGGACCCGCACAATATTTAAGAGATGAGGTTGAGACCATATTTGAGGCATATCACAGAAACTTCGGGAGGTATAATGAAAAGGGTAATACAAACGGAAGATTTACTGCCTCAATAAATGAGCCCTGCACCCGAGGTGCGACATACGCCACTCTTGAATCCCTCATATATGACTTCGCCTCCTATCAATATGAACCTCTACCAATTATTGATGAACTTAGACAGGTTACCTCTGCCGACAATACAGCCGTAAATCAGATGATATATCTCTTTGAGAAAAGCAATCTACCTCTTCCAAACCTTGTAATGATAAATCTCACCTCAACTGATGGGGCAGGGCACATCTACGGCCCACATTCTGATATGATAAAGAAGGTGCTGGAGCAGACAGATTTTAGAATAGGGAAGATAATTGAGCTCTATAAAAAGGCTGGCATATTCGACAGGACCGTCTTTGTATTTACCGCTGACCATGGGATGGAGATTCAGGATAGAAATCGCTCATTTGAATATAAGATTGATGGAACAGATGTCTCTGTGCCGTTACTTGACGAATTGAATATAAAATACACCGGTGGACTACCATTTATCTATTTTACAACTATGAGGTATGAAATCAGTCAGCCTCTCACAACTGGAATCAGCAACTATGTGTTTAATGTATTTGATGAGGATAGGGGGTTCCCTCTCAAATCGGCGAAGGTAACTATCAGTCAAAATGAAAATGCCATATCCTGTAATACAGATGAGAGAGGGACCTGCAATATCTCTATTGAATTTAAGGAAGGGAAGGCAAGATTACGAATAGAACATAGTAGTTACAACTTTATTGAAGAAGAAATAGAGGTTCAAAGATAGATTTTCATCATTTATTAATAAAGATCTCTGTGTAATCATCTTTTAATAGATTCTGTTCCGAAAGTCTGAAGAGTTGAATGAGCTGGGATATCAATGCCGCCTTTTTGATGGCGTCATTCTCTGACCATGTCCTGCTTTTGATCTCAATAAAGTTTCCCCCTCCGGTTGGATTTGTAATCTCATCAACATTTATTGCAAAATCTATTCCTTTATAGAGAATTCTGTATCGCTTCCTCTTCTTATTGATCTCGAAGATCCTGTCGGGCTGGAAATACTCTTTATAAAATCTCAAAGATTTGTCAGCGATAGATGAGAAGCAGGAACCGGAGAGCAATACAAAGTTTGGAAACTCCTTTTCATAAGCCCTATCCACAAGGGTAAGCGTATAGATAGTTTCAATGAGCCTCCCGTTCTCTGTTACCTCATCCTCTCTATACCTTATCTTTGCAGTCTGGTTATTAAAGAGGAGATATGTATCAAACTGGTCACGGGTGGATTTTCGTATAAGTTTGATATTCTCATTTGCAATCAGTTCATCAATATCCACGGTCTTATCTACCTTTGTTTTCACCTGAACCTCAAATGTCTCCTTCCATTCAATACCGCCTATCGCAAGCAACTTATCCACAAGACTTGATTCACGTTTATACATAAATGCAGTGATATCTCCTGAGAGTGACTCTATATGTTTAAGGATATAATCCTCATCCATGGTCAGAATCTTTCTATCAAGCATAATCACCTTTCCATCAATTATCACATCATTTACATCTGAGGCCTTGGCTGCATATACTATCCGGGAATATACACTGTCCTGTAAAATATTGTACGCAGGTATATTGTGAACACCGCTCATATCCAGAGTAATTATATCTGCCCTTTTGCCCACTTCAATGGAACCTATCTGACTCTCAAGTCCAATTGCCCTTGCACCTTCAATTGTTGCCATACGAATGACCTTTCTGGCTGGCACCACTGTTGGATTAAAGAGCATCCCCTTGGGCAGCAGGGCTGTCAATCTCATCTCCTCAATCATATCGTGGTCATTATTTGAGCCGGCGCCATCAGTCCCGATTGCTACATTTATTCCATTTTCAATCATTGCCGCAACGGGGGCGATTCCACTCGCAAGCTTCAAGTTACTGGTTGGGTTATGGGCTACTCCCACATTCCGCCCTGACAGTATCTTCATATCATTTTCATTGATATGCACGCAGTGGGCAGCGATGGTCTTCACATCAAAGACTCCAAGACTCTCAAGATACTCTATAGGTGACATCCCCCACTCTCTTCTTGCACTCTCCACCTCAAATGAGGTCTCAGCAAGATGTATAAGAACCGGGATATTGTAATCCTCTGCTATCTTCCTTGCCTCCTTCAAAATCTCCGGAGTGCAGGTATAAGGAGCATGCGGTGCAATGGCTGGAGTAATCAATCTATGTCCTCTCCACTCCTCAATAAATGCCCTTGCATACTTAAATCCAATATCATAAGAGATGGCATCAGGGGAAGGGAATTTGAGCACAGTCTCACCGCATATCCCTCTCATACCAAGTTCGGAGGCAGCGCCTGCTATTACATCTTCATAGTAGTACATATCCACAAAACAGGTCGTGCCACTCTTTATCATCTCAAGGGCAGAGAGCAATGTCCCCCACCTGCAGAATTCCTTGTTTACAAAGTTCTTCTCAACAGGGAATATATACCCGTATAACCAGACATCAAGTCTCAGGTCATCTGCAATCCCTCTCACAAGACTCATAGGCAGATGTGTATGTGCGTTTATCAGCCCGGGCATCACAATCCTCTGCGAACAATCAATGACAGTTGCGGCAGAATATTGGCTCAGGGCATTATCTCCTATGTATTTTATCTCCCCATCCAGAATTACAATATCAGCATTATTGAGTATTCGTTCAGATTTATCCATCGTGACAACTGTCCCACCTCTTATAATTACATCTGCCTTCTGTAACATCACTCACCTGCCTGAATATATTTTATAAGAGATTGTGTACACACTATTTCGCTGGCTGCTGGGTGGGTTGCTCTTTCTTCCCCTCAATAAATTCTTCATTGAGTTTTACATTCCCACTCTCTTTTAGCCCTTTAAGGAAGTTCTGATAGATCTCATTTCTCTTAATTGTAGCAAGTCTTGCCTTAAGAGAGTCCTTCACCTCCTCAAAGCCTCTACTCTGCGGTGGAATCTTCTTAATAAATTTTATAACATGATACCCCTGTGAGGTCTTAACCGGCCCAATTATTTCATTAGGCTTTTTTGCAGAGAATGCCGCCTGTGCAATATCGGGCCTTGCATCCCTTGTAAAAGGTGGAAGGTCACCAGCCCTGCTCTTTGTAAACTGGTCAATTGAGAGATTTGATGCAAGGGTTCCAAAGTCCTCACCCTTCTTTAACCTCAAAATTATATCAGCCGCCTCTTTCTCCTGAGAGAGGACCATATCCATTATCTTGACCTGTTCCGGGACATTAAACTCCCTATCGTGTTCTTTATAGTATTTCTCAGCCTCTTCATCAGAGACCTTTATCTCCTCCTTTATCAGGTCCTTCTGAATAAACTCTGTCATTAGTTGCCTCTTATAATTCTCTATCCTGTTTATATAATCGGGATTCTTATCAAGTCCACGCCTTTTAAACTCCTGCTCAATCAATCTTGAATTAATCAGGGTATCAATTATATACTTCTTACCCTGCGGTGAGTTTGCCCACTCCCTCTGCCCCTGAGGAAGGGTATTCACATACTTATCAAAGTCATCCTTTGTAATCTCCTCAGAACCTACAACCGCCACTACATCCTGAGAAATACCACCTTTAGGCTTTGGTGTCTGCTTTACCATACCGGGCTCCTGAACCTTCTCCTCATCCTTCTCATTGCAGGCAAAGAAAAGTCCCAACACAATAAATACGATTGTAATAACTGCCAGTCTCTTCATAATAAAAACCTCCTTAAATTAGATAACAGGCTTTGATGAGATAACACAACTAATCTCAGCAGTCAAGGTTATAGGTTTCTCCTCCAGAACCTCAATTAATAGATCCTTCACCCTGCTGGTAGTCTCTTCCCAGTTCACAATAGATGAGACAGAGTACTTAAAGAGAGGAAGGATAATAAAATAAAAATAGGGCATATCCATAATGTTGGCACCGCTCTCAAAATTGATTGAGATGCTCCTCTTCTCTCTCCGAATGACATCCAGTCCAAAAGATGAGAATGTCTCTTCTATCTCATCCTCTGCAATAAGATTATTTAGTGCCTCCTCCATCGCTATAAGATATGGATTTTCATCAATGGTCTTTAATATACCAATATAGTGTTCAAAGAAATCCTTAAAAGCCCCTTTGTGAACCAATGTGCATATAAATGCACCACCAGCCGTCAGATAGTCCCTTATCCTCTCAACACTCTTATGTGAATGCTTATTTATATTTGAATTGGAGAGGAATACATAGTCAAACACCCCTTTATCAAAATTTGATAGCTCAGAATCTTTCTTAAAATATATTACATTCTGAAATGCGAGTGTTGCCTCCTTTGCAAACTGGAGCATATCTCTTGAGGGGTCAATTGCGATTATTGAACTATTATCCGGAACTCGTTTAGCAAGTTCATATGTCAGAAATCCATTTCTACAGTTTATCTCAAGCGCCTTTACCGGCACCCTCGGCTTATCAAACAATTTTAGTATCAGATTTGAATGTTTCTTCTGCCATATCGGGAAGATTAACTGATTATAAAGTTCAACAATTGTCTTATCCCTTTGCTCCATATCGTTGCGTATAATAATATTTTTATAAGGAAATGGCAATAACTAAATTATGTCAATATTTACAATATACTTTGCTCGTTCTCACCATAAATCGCAAATCTTCAATAAATGATTTTAGCTATAATTTACTCTTTTTTCAGAATCTTTACCTCTATCTTACCATTTAAGGCGTCTGCGAATTTTCTGGCATCTGCATCACTTCCTACAATCTCTCCATAGTGCATAGGAATTGCAACCTTTGGTTTTATGTCAAGAGCCGCTTTTACGGCCTCATCCGCAGTCATAACATAGGTACCGGATACCGGAAGAAGTGCTATATCAGTCTTAAAGTTTTTCATCTCAGGTATATAGTCTGTATCACCTGCTATGTAAATTCTAATCCCCTTTGCCTTGAAGATATAGCCCACCCAGTTATTGCCCTTTGGATGAAATTTCTTATTGATATTGTATGCCGGGACCGCCTCTATCTCAATGCCCTCAACAGTTAATCTTTCTCCCGGTTTTACCGTCTTTACCTGACCCTTGAGTTTCTCTTTACAATCTGGAGTTGTAACAATAATGGTGCTCTCCTTTGTTATTTTAGCAATATCCTCCACCGAGCAGTGGTCAAAGTGATCGTGAGTAATTAAAATTATGTCAGCCTTCTCCCCTTCCTTTATCCTGAAAGGGTCGGTATAGATGATCTTTTCGGCATCAATCCTGAATGAATCATGCCCGAGCCAGTGAATGAACGAAATATCCATCTTCTCACCTCCATATAGATATCCTGTTGTTAGAAATAAAAAAAATAAGACCTGAAGGGTTCTCATCTGTAAACCTCCTATCAAAGTCTTGATTATGAGTCATGCTCCTTCCTCTCTGAAAGGAGTTGGTATGCTATCTCTATAGCCTTCTTTATCTTCTCTTTGACCTTCTCCTCAACTCTGAGTTTATTCATCAGTTTATTTGCCTTCTCTTCAAGAGCCCTCTTCTCCTCCATAAGAGCCTTCTTCTCCTCTGTAAACTGATTCCTCTCCAGCTCAAATGCATTTTCAAGGGTAGCCTTATCATCTCTCATCTGATTCAGGTCATCTTCCAGAGCCTTCTTATCTGCCTCCATATGTAGCATCTTCTCTTTCAATTCAGCGATATTCTTCTTGAGGTCTTCGGCTTCAAACTTAAATGGTGCAAGTTCATTGACCTGTTTCTGAAGGTCGTTTATTTTCATCTCAAGCTCTTTTATGACTGTATCCTTCGTCTTAATCAACTTTTCAAGTTCGCCCGTCTTACCTTTGCTCTCCTGTGCATCTTTGCGATGTGTCTCAATCTCACCCTGAAGATTTGCTATCTGCTCCATCAGTGCTGCCAGTCTCTCATCAGCCTCTCTCTCCTTCTTATCCATCTCCTCCTGAAGTTTGTGAATCTCCTCCTGCCTTGAGGCAATCTGGGTCAGAAGTTCTGTTACCTGTGAATCAAGTCTCTGCCGTTTGGATATCTCCTCCTGTAATTCCCTCTCCTTTTCCTTCAACCTGTTATTGAGCTCAGCGGTCGCAGAGGATCCGGATGCCTCCTTTGTCTTCTGAGTCTGTCTGAGTTCCTCTAACTGCCTCTTCAGGGTATTGATCTCTGAAAGTAGATTCTTATTCTCTTCTTCAAGAGACTTTAGTTTCCTGTCGTCAAAAGATTCTTTTGACCTTGGGACGACTACCTCTTCTCTCTCCTCCTTCTCCTCAATAGATATATCCCCGATGTCTCCCTTGAGAGAGTCAAGTTCTTTATCAATTTCAGATGAATCAGATTCAATGGCGATATCATCAGCCGAGATCCCATCTTTCTTCAATTCATCCTCAATGGAGATATCAAGGGCTGCATCCTCAGAGCTTGCAACCGGTTCCTTTATCTCCTCAAAGGCGCTATCAAGTGCATTCAGGTCATCGTCTTTGAAGAGGTCTCCCTCCGACTTATGTGCACTCTCTTCTGCAGGCGACTCCTCAACAACAAGATTGCTCAGTTCCTCTTCGGAGAGATTTATCTCTTCTTCTTTAGGTTCTGATGCCTCCTCTTTTATATCTACATCATCAAGTGAGAGTTCAATCTCCTCTTCAACACCCTCTGATACCTCTGGCAGACCTATAAGATTTTTAATTCTATCAATTAACTCTTTTGGTTCAAACGGCTTTATCAGATATTCCTCCGCATGCGTCTTGAGTTTCTTATGTTGCTCAAAGGTCTCTGGTGTGGCTTCGCTTGAGATAAGGATGAGCGGAATAGATTTTAGTTTATTATCTTTTTTTAATTTATTGCATATTGAATAACCACTTGTCTCTGGGAGTTCAACACAGAGTACGATGAGGTCTGTGGGACTCTTCTTAATAAAATCCAGTCCCTCATCTCCGTTGGGGAAGATATCTACCTCAAATCCCTTTTTGTTTAGTTCATTTTTGAGAATATTTGCAAAATCTCTCTCTGCCTCAATAAGGGTAATATGTCTCTTCTCTGCCATAATATAAAATCCTTTCTCTTGATATGAAAGAGCAGGTAAAATAATATGATAATTTAACACCATTTGTCAAACCTAAAATTAACAATTTAAAGAGAATGGTGTCCGCAGATAAAGTCTGACAATCCCATCCAGAATCTATTGTTCTGGTTGATGATTACCTCTTTTTTTGATATGAACATTTTTATATTGTGAGGTGTTTATGGATTTCATTGACTTTTCTGAGTTTATAGCAAAGGTAGATGAACTCAACAGGAGAGGTGAGGAGTTTGTAATATGTACTGTCGTAGAGAGCATCGGCTCTTCTCCACAAAGGCCCGGTTCAAAGATGGTAGTCGCATCAGACGGCAATACTTATGGGACGGTAGGTGGTGGAATTGTGGAATCAAGCACTATTGAGAAGGCAGAAGAGATGCTCAAAAAGAGGCTCTCCCCCACAATAATCGGATTTGAATTAAATGAAAAGGGTGAAGGGCTCTGTGGTGGCTCAATGAAGATATATCTGGAAGGCATTTATAAGAAATTAAAACTGCTTATATTCGGGGCCGGGCATGTCAGTGAGGCGGTCTGTGATATTTTTAAGAGATTAAATTACCAGATTACTGTCTTTGACGATAGAGAAGAACGGCTTAATCTACATCCTTTCAGTCATTGTAATAGAATCTGCGCAGAGTATTCACGGTTAGAGGAGTATATCATTTGTGATGAGGAGACAGATGTCCTGATAATGACTCCAAGCCATAAATACGATTTTGAAGTTGTAAAGAGGCTCTTAAAGATGCCTTTTCGTTCGCTCGGACTTTTGGGCTCAAAGCGGAAGCGGGTTGAACTCATAGAATATCTACGGTCTGAGGGCTTTAAGGAAGATGCGATTACAAAGGTCAGAATCCCTGTGGGATTGGAGATCGGTTCACACACACCATACGAGATTGCAATCTCAATTGCGGCAGAGATGATAAAGATGAAAAGAGAGACAGGATGAAATTATCAGCCATCATACTCGCAGCGGGTGAGGGGAAGAGGATTGGAGTACCCAAAGCCATACTGAGAATTAAAGATGAATTTCTGGCAGATATTCAGTTTGAACTCCTAAGTTCGCTCAGGATAGAGGATATAAAAATTGTGATAGGGGCAAAGGCATCAGAGATTAAGCGACTCCTCAAGAATAGGAGAGCAGTGGTGATAAATGAAAAATACAGTGATGGCCAGTTTAGCTCTTTAGTTTGTGGTATAAAGGCAATAGCAGATGCCGATGGTCTGATTATCCTCCCGGTAGATACATATCCTCTTGAAAAAGATGTCGTCTCCTGGCTAATCTCTGAATTTGAAAGAGAGTTTGATGCCACAATACCTGTTTATATGGGGAGAAGGGGCCATCCGATAATACTCTCCAATACCTTTGCCAGAGGACTATTAAATTATAATATCAGAGAATCAAGGCTGGATTATATTTTGAGGAAATCTAATACTAAACTTGTTGAAGTCAACACACCAACAATTCTAAACAATGTAAATACAACCAGTGATATCAGGTAGTTTTAATAGAGAGTCAACTATTAAGAGTAAATCCTATTAAATACGATTCACGAATCACAATCAGGAATAGTAAGCAAAAACGGGGAGTATGAGATAGGGAACTGAAGGGGCTCTTTATTATAACTTCAGTAATCAGGAATATTTTTATTTGCTCAAATTGGGCTTATGTGTTAAGAAAAACCTGTCTTTTAAGGAGGAAATTATGAGTAGATTAAGAAGAATCGGAGTAAGCAATAATGAGCCTCTCCTCTTTGAGATAGAACACTTAACAGATTCAAAGGAGATAAAGACTGAAGGGATTAAGATAGATTCAAAATATATAAGGGATGACTCTCCCCGGATACCCGAGCTTGATGAGGTGAGCGTGGTCAGACATTATACAAGGCTTTCTCAGTGGAACTATGGAGTTGATACAGGGATGTACCCTCTCGGTAGTTGCACTATGAAATACAATCCGAAATTCAATGAATATGCAGCAAGGCTATATGGCTTCTCGGGTATTCATCCTTATACCCCGGAGGAATTGATGCAGGGGGTCCTCAGAGTTATCTATGAGACAGAGAGATACCTCTCTGAAATTGGGGGGTTTGAGAGGGTCACGATGCTTCCATCTGCAGGTGCACACGGCGAATTTACCGGTATAATGATGGTGAGAAAGTATCATCTTGATAGAGGTAACCCGAGGAAGAAGGTCCTGATTCCGGATACAGCTCATGGGACAAATCCAGCCTCCTGTGCTCTAAATGGATATGAAGTTGTTCAGATAAAATCTTCATCCGCTGGTTATCTTACAAAGGAGGAGCTCCTAAAACATATAGATGAAGATGTGGCTGCACTTATGGTCACCAATCCAAACACACTCGGGATCTTTGAAAAGGATATAGCAGAGATTGCGGAGATCCTGCATTCAAGAGGTGCGCTATTATATTGTGATGGTGCAAATATGAATTCACTGATAGGTATTGCAAGGCCGGGAGATATGGGGGTGGATGTACTTCAATATAATCTCCACAAATCCTTCTCAACTCCTCACGGCGGTGGAGGACCCGGCTCTGGACCTGTGGGTGTCTCAAAGAGACTCTCTGATTACCTTCCGGTTCCGGTCGTGGAGAGAGATGGAGATAGATATTATCTCAAATATGATTTACCTAAAAGCATCGGTCAGATAAAGGCTTTTATGGGCAACTTTGGAATCATCCTCAGGGCGTATGCATATATTAGAGCGATGGGTGCAGAGGGACTTAGGAGGGCAACCGAATTTGCAGTCTTAAATGCAAATTATATCAAAAAACGCCTTTCAGAATACTATCACCTTCCATACAATACACCCTCAATGCATGAATGTGTATTTACAGGTAGGAGGCAGGAGGAGAAGGGCGTCACCACAATGGATATTGCAAAGAGGCTTATTGACTATGGATTTCACCCACCTACAGTCTACTTCCCTCTGGTGGTTCACGGCGCAATAATGATTGAGCCCACAGAATCAGAGAGCAAGGATTCTCTTGATAAGTTTATTGAGGCAATGATAAATATTGCAAAAGAGGTAGAGCAGAACCCGCAGTTGGTAAAGGATACACCTGCTCTCTCTCCGATATCAAGGGCAGATGAGGTGAAGGCGGCAAAGGAGCTCAGACTTACTTATACATCAAACAGGTGTAGTTGATGCCGCTTTTAAGAGATATCTTCTATCGCAAGACAATTGATAAAATTATCTCTGATTCTGAAAATAGTGAGAGGTCACTTAAGAGGGTGCTTAAGGCATCAGACCTCATCCTTTTAGGGATTGGAGCCATTGTTGGCGCGGGGATATTTGCAACAGTAGGAACTGCTGCGGTGGGAGATACAGCAAGACCCGGTGCCGGCCCGGCACTCATAATCTCATTTATACTGACGGCTATCGCCTGTGGCTTTGCCGCACTGTGTTATGCAGAGCTTGCATCAATGGTCCCTATCTCTGGCTCTGCATATACTTACGCCTATGCCACACTCGGACAGGTGATTGCATGGATAATAGGATGGGACCTGATTATTGAATATGCCGTCGGGAATGTAGCGGTCGCAATCAGCTGGTCGGGGTATTTTAAGGAATTGATCGCTGGGTTTGGAATCGTGATTCCCGAATGGCTTACCACGGATTACAGGAGTGCATTTCACGGTGAGAGCATATACAGGGCAGCAACTATGATGCTCAACGGAGTAAATACAGATTTGATAAAGAATGAGTATAAAGAGGCATTTGCATATATCTCGGACCAGCTGAACAGCGGGGTGACACTGGATTTCATTCAGAACTCATTCTTATCAGCCCACAGGGCAGTTACAAATTCTCCACATATCTTCTCCATTCCCATAATATTTAATCTCCCGGCTGTTTTGATTGTTCTCGCTATTACGATTGTCCTTGTGATTGGCATAAAGGAATCCTCACGGTTCAACGCCATTATGGTTGGAATCAAGCTTCTGATACTCGGATTCTTTATAATTGTTGGCCTATTTTATGTAAAGCCAGAAAACTGGACCCCGTTTGCCCCCAACGGCTGGGCCGGAATCCACTCAGGTGCGGCTATCGTATTCTTTGCTTATATCGGTTTTGATGCAGTCTCAACCGCCGCAGAGGAGACCATAAATCCGGGCAGAAATCTACCCATCGGAATAATAGGTTCGTTGATTATCTGCACAATAATCTATATCCTTGTTGCAGCGGTGCTGACAGGTATGATTCCACTCTCTGCATTTACACAATCAAATAAGGCTGAACCATTGACAGTTGCTATGAATTATCACAATCTGGGATGGGTGGCGGGTATAATATCGTTTGGCTCAATCGTAGCACACACAGCTGTACTGCTGGTCTTTCAGCTCGGTCAACCGAGGATATTCTTCTCAATGGCGAGAGATGGACTGCTTCCAGAATCCTTTGCAAAGGTTCACAGGAGATTTAAGACACCTTATGTTACAACTATTCTTACCGGAGTTTTGGTGGCATTCTTTGCTGCGTTTACAAACATTGATGAGATGGTGGACCTCACAAATATAGGGACCCTCTTTGCATTCATCCTGGTCTGTCTGGGTGTAATTGTATTGAGGATAAGAGACCCCGGGCGCAGGAGGGCATTTAAATCACCTCTCTTTCCATTCGTACCGATTCTCGGGATGATAAGCTGTCTATATCTGATGCTCGGACTACCACATATCACATATTTAAGGTTTGCAATATGGCTCATAATTGGGCTTGTAATATATTTCATTTACGGATATAGAAAGGCGAAGGCACTCATCAAGGAGGAGAGATGAAGAAGAGAGTGACCATAAACTATCTAATGGAGATGAAAGAGAGACGGGAGAAGATTACGATGCTTACAGCATATGACTTCCCGACTGCGAGATTGGTGGATGAGGCTGGAGTAGACTGTATCCTCGTCGGTGATTCTCTCTCCAATGTGGTGATGGGATATCCGGATACAAGGCCGGTGACGATGGAAGAGATGATTCATCATACAAAGATGGTCTCGCGAGCCGTAAAAAACTCCTTTCTGATAGGCGATATGCCATTTATGAGCTATCAGGTCAGTGTGGAGGAGGCACTTAGAAATGCCTCCAGATTTATAAAAGAGGCACTCGTGGATGCTATAAAATTGGAAGGCACATATTTTGAGACTATAGAGAGGCTCACAGAGGCGGGGATCCCCGTTGTCGGGCATCTGGGGCTCACCCCACAGAGCGCCTCACTATTGGGTGGATATGTGGTTCAGGGGAAGAGTTCAGATAAGGCAAGAGAGTTGATCAAGAGTGCCGAACTAATTGAGCGTTCTGGCGCAATTATGCTTGTGCTTGAGATGGTCCCCAAAGAGGTCTCCTCAATCATTTCAAAGAGACTCAAGATTCCAGTGATAGGGATTGGGGCCGGGATGGAGTGTGATGGGCAGGTACTTGTATTTCACGATATGCTCGGACTCGGTGGTAATTTTAAGTTCTTAAAGAAATACGCAAATCTTCAGGAGATTATTTCAAAGGCGATAAGTGAGTATATTTCAGATGTCAAACAGAAGAGATTTCCTTCAGACGAAAATTCATTCTCTATGCCAGATAGTGAGTATAAGAAACTCAAAAGATTTTATAAATAAAGTCACTTTTACATTAAATATTATTCCTACTGCTATCCAAAATAATCTTCTTTGAGAAGAAGTTAACTATCTATAAAATAATGAATCAGTCAGCCATAGATGGTAAAATAACATTGCTAAAAGTTGTCCACAACAACTAAATCCCTTTATTCCTCATTCTGTCCTCCACTCTATCACAATCTTATAAAACACATCCTTTGATAATATCTGTAGAATTTACTATGCCAATTTATCGTTTTTTTACCACCCAGAGGTTTTTTCAGAGATACTATTCAACCCTTTGCTTAAGCAGGGAGTTGACCATTTGATTCCCCAGCTTATAGTTTGTTGAGCGATACCTCATTCCCATCTTTAAGAGGGGTGTCAAATATCACGTGGTATTCCCATCTTATAGAGGGGTGTCCCGAAGGGATGGGGTGTTTAATTCCCCTCTTTGTGAGGGGTCTGGGGTGTTTAGAGGGGTGTCTGCGAATACCCCGTCAACCTTCGGTTGCCACCCCTTTATTTAAAGGGGAAATAGACGGGGTGTTCATAACTACACGTCAACCTCTGGCTGCTACCTCTTATGTGAAGGGGGAACTACCCCGTCCGAATCTATCGTCCACCCATTCACGGAAGGGGAAAGGAAAAAACGATTGCAAAAGTTAAGATACATATGCGACATTAGGGATTGATGGATTTTTTATTTAAAAGCATACAGGATATTTAGTAGAAT
>JBMFOP010000034.1:0-17906 GCA_049969675.1 Myxococcota bacterium
TAAACGAGGCTTCGCTTTGCTTTGCCATTTCGCCTAAACGGGACGAGCCCTTAGGGGGATGAGCCTAAACGGCGCTTGTGGTTTTATGTTATTTTTAATTTAGTGGGAATCAGGAGGTGTTTCAGAGCCGACGACGGATATTTAGATTGTATATAAATCCCTTTGTTACTCTCTCTGCCATCCTACCTCCACTCACCTCAAAGAACATATTCTTAAAAAATGAAAATATCTTTTAGAATTTATTTACGCCAAATCAAAAATATATCCAAAGATACCGCCATACTTTATTCATAGGAAGCCAGATTTTTGAGTTTTTGTGTGACAAAATAATCTTACCCTACCGAGTCTTTTATATCAAAAAAATTATTTTGGACAGGGGAGGTGTTGATAATATGATGTCTGGAGAGAATTTATTTTGGACAGATGTGATTCTTAACAGATGTGGTTTACTTTTATTGAATTACTCTTTCGTAAATTGTATCAAGGAATTTATTCATAATATCGGCGCAGATTCTATACTTATTCTCCTTTAATGCATCAATCATACCCTTTAGCCAGTTTATCTCAGTTGAAGATATCTCTTCGCCTCTGCATCTTTTCTCAATCAGTTCAAGGGCAAAGTTTCCAGCCCTGCCATAATCTTTTAATTTATTTATCCACGGTTTCATCTCAGTCATAAATCTATTATCTGATGAATCCATCAATATCTCATCCATCTCTTCAAATCTATCAAAAAAGTCCCGTCTTAAAATATTGTAATTAACAGATTCACATCTAACTATTTCGGAGAGAAAGTTATCTATTGCAACCTTTAATTCTGGCGATTCTATATCTGTGATGAGTGAAGACCTTAGATTTGTTGCAAACTTATATATATCATTCTCTCTGCCATTTCTTGCAAAGAATTTTATTGATTCTCTGAATGCATGTTCGCTCTCATATCGGTAAGGAGTCCAGAGCATATCAGCGATTGTACCGAGTGGGATGATTGAAGATATGGCATATCTCATTGGATTTGATGCGTACATATCGATCTTCTTGAATATTTGTGCCTCTCTACCCATAATAGGTCCCAGGAATGAGGCACCACCATTAAACATCAAATCAGATACAGGATAGTTATCTGCAAGGATTGGAGTATCTTTAATAATAGATTCAATCTCAATTAAATCCTCCTCTGTAATCTCAGGTGAGACGACCTCAACACCGGTCCAGGCAATTTTGTAGAGCCCTCTCAATCCATCAGATATTTTTTTGAGATATGTGTCTTCTTTTGCCCATCTGGTGGTATAATCGTTTGGAACAAATGCAAGTAATATATCCGGTTTGAGTCTCTTTATATCTTCGTAGAGCCTTCTGGCAATATATACCTGCGCCTCTGCTATATCTGAAAATTTACTCTTATCCTCATCAGAGAGGATCTTCTGTGTATCATCAAATGCCAGAACCAGACAGGAGTCAAATCCAAAATCTATGAGTTTTCGGTATTTATAGAGCAGAGTTGTGTAATCTTTACTGTTTGAAAATTTTATATCATATCCGGGTCCTACTCCGTAACATGGGATAATTCCTAATCTCTTTGAATGTCTGGCAATCTCTCTGAGTTTGTTCTCTTCATTCTCATCAAAGGGGGTACGCCACATCGCCCAGGCATATGGGTCTGATTTGGGTGAATATAGGAAGATATTGTATCTCAACATAGCAAGATATGTAATTGCATCAATTCGGTCCTTTTGGTCCCATGGCTTTCCATAAAATGCCTCAGCCACTCCTCTGAATTTCACATCAGGGAAGTCATAGATTGCCATCTCAACAAGGGACTTTTTATAAATCAACTGCGATATTGATTTTGCCGCATTATAAAGACCCTCTAACTCATCTGCAACGATATAAATAAATATCACATTCTCTTTATTGGAAATTTTTAAATAGTAGGCGCCTCCTTTATTTGGATAAGTAAAATTACACTTCTTAAATAACTCATTGAGTCCAGAAAAGCTATGGACTTGAATCTCGGCACCATTTGAATAATTTCCATTATTATCATTGTTGAATTTTGAAAACTCATCAAAGAAATCTTTTAGTCTATCATTATCTTTTATAGATACTCTGAATGAATCAGCTGCAATCCTCAAAAGAGTACCAAATGAGATCTTCGGTGCAGGGAATAAGACCTGATCATTTCTTTGATAATTATCGGGACAGATATCTGAAGGGAAAGGACTTAATGCATCTGTATCCGAAGTGACATCATTCAATTCAGCAGATATGTCCGAAGAGAGACTTATCTCTCTCAATTCACAGGAGGATATAAAGATTAAGGATACAAAACCAATTAGGAAAGTATTGCGCATCGTCTGCCTCCATACAAAGTGAATTATTATCATAACCATCTATTTTATTCAATCAATAAGGAGACACAAATGTCTTAAACCTTCCAATATTTTATTGAAATTCATTTATTATATGTTATTAAGTTGCTGGATTTTGCTAAGGGGAAGGATATAGACTATAAGATGAAACTCGAAAGACTTGCCTCGCTCTATGAGTCAGTGGCGATATTGAATAGCTCGCTCAAATTAGAAGAGGTACTTAACAGAACTATCAGTATTGCCCGTGAGGTACTCAATCTGGATAACTGTGCAGTACTCCTCTTTGATAGCAAAGAGGGTGTGCTCAGGATCTCAAGGGCTATCGGTTATGATGAGAATATTATAAATACATTCAAGGTAAAGCCGGGAGTAGGTATATCTGGCTGGGTCTTTGAGCACAAAGAGGGTGTGGTAATCTCAAATGTTCAGAAGGACCCAAGATATATCAAAGGTGTGAGTGGGGCGATCTCTGAGATGGCTGTCCCTCTCATCGTTGACGACAATGTCATTGGTGTGCTGGATGCTGAGAGCAAGAGAGAGAATGCCTTTCTGGATGAAGACTTTATGATGTTTAAGATATTTGCATCAAATGTAGCAGTTGCGATCAGGAACGCAGATATATTAAACAAATTACTTGTCAGCAATCAAGAGCTCAAACAGAGGCTAAATGAGATCTCTACAATATCTCGTATTGCCAATTCTGTAAGCACCATTTTAGACATTGATGTCTTATTGCTAAAGATATTGAATCTGGTAAAAGAGACTCTCAACTTCACAAATTGCGCAATTCTGCTCCTTGATAGAAATACAGGGGTTTTGAAGGTAAGGGCATCAATCGGATATAAGGATGAACTGATAAAGAATCTGGCTATCAGACCGGGTGAGGGAATTACAGGAAGGGTTCTACTGTATGGTAGACCAGTTTTGATAAAAGATATTAGAAGTGAACCCGGATATATAGAAGGTGTCAATGGTGGCAGGTCCGAGATATCTGTTCCATTAATCGTGAGAGATGAGGTCATAGGTGTTCTGGATGCAGAGTCTCCGATTCCAGATAAATTTTCTGAGAATGACCTGAATCTCTTCTCAGTATTTGCAAGTTATATATCCTCAGCTATTCACAATGCCGAACTCTTCTCCGAACTTGAGCAGAAGAATCAGGTTCTAAAGAAGAGTCTGAGTGAAATTGAGAAGATGAATCAGGATCTCATAAGATATGCAAATGAAGTCAAACAGATAAATGAGAAACTCAATAAGAGAATAGTTGAGATAACTACTGTATATGAGGCTTCAAAGACTATAATCTCCTCACTGGATCTGGAGGAGACCCTACAATCAATAGTTATGCTCACCAATGACCTCGTAAAGTCCTCTGTCTCTGCAATCAAACTTATAGATGCAGATACTCTGGAGGTAAAAGAGAGAATAAGGCTTGCGAGTCAGGAGAGCGATACGGTTCAGGGATCTACTGGAAAGAAATTTGAGATACCACTTCAGATTGGAGAAAAGGTAATTGGTTATTTTGAACTCGGTGATGTGGACCCCTCCACGATGGGAGAGGAGGAGAGACAGATTCTACATACGCTCGCATCTCAGGCGGCGATAGCAATTGAGAATGCAAGGCTCTTTGAGGAGACTCAGAGGACATATTATGAGACTATCAGGGGGCTCGCTCAGGCGCTTGAGGCGAGAGATGCCTATACGAGGGGACACTCTGAGAGAGTTACAAAATATGCGCTTCTTATCGCAGATGAACTCGGTCTTAATAATGACCAGAAACGATTGATAAGCTATGCTGGGTTATTACACGATATTGGTAAGATTGGAATTGCAGACAATATACTCAACAAGAAAGCAACATTGACCCCTGAAGATAGAAAGGCGATAGAGAATCATCCGCTCTTTGGAGACCAGATTCTTGGACCAATAAAGTTTTTGAAAGAGGCACAGAATATAGTCCTTCACCACCATGAAAAATATGATGGAAGTGGCTATCCTTCCAGACTCAAAGGAGAGGAGATTCCACTGCTCGCCCGAATAATAACAGTTGCTGATTCCTTTGACGCTATGACATCTGACAGGCCTTACAGGAAGGCCTTTAGTCTTGAAGAGGCGATCGCAGAACTTAAGAGGAAGTCTGGATCACAGTTTGACCCTAAAGTAGTAGAGGTCTTTGAAAAAATTATTGCCAAATACGGAATTATAAAGTAATCTAAAAGGGATTTTTGCGTGGAGGTATTATTATGAAAAAGGCTATTTTATGCATCATAATTTTAATTTCACTACTATCCTTTTTCTCCTGTAGTGATGAGGCAACAGGGTGTAAGAAAAGTTCTGACTGTGGTGAGGGTTATATATGCAAGAATGGGAGGTGTGAGAAGAGGAGCACTACATATATAGACCTCGACAATGACGGAGTTGACGATGCGGTGGATAACTGTCCAACTGTCTCAAATCCGGATCAAAAAGATACAGACAGCGATGGAATTGGAGATATGTGTGATAATGATCTGGACGGAGATGGAGTAGACAACAATGATGACAATTGTATTGATGTTAAAAATCCCGACCAGAAGGATACAGATAAGGATGGGAAAGGTGATGCCTGTGATGATGATATTGATGGAGATGGAATTAAGAATAAGGACGATAACTGCCCTGTGATAGCCAACCCGGACCAGAAGGATTCAAATAATAACGGTATAGGTGATGCCTGTGAAGGCGATTCTGATAAAGACGGCGTGACTGATGACATTGACAATTGCAAAGAGATATACAATCCCGACCAGAAGGATACAGATGCGGATGGGATTGGAGATGCCTGCGATGATGATATTGATGGAGACGGAATAAAGAATTCTAATGACAACTGCCCCTATGTCTCAAATACGGATCAAAAAGATACAGACTTTGATGGGAAAGGGGATGCCTGTGATGATGATACAGATTTTAATACAGGTGGAAGTTATAACAACTCCTGTAAATATAAACCTCCAAGAGGTGCATTTGACCCTGTAATAAAGTGGGAGTGGAATGGTTCAAACATTCTACCTCAATACAATCAGGTGATGTCAACACCAATCATTATTAACACCAATGATGATAACAAGGATGGAAAGATTAACGAAAATGATATTCCAGATGTGGTAACAATCTCATTTTATACCTATTCTGGATGTGGTGGAATCTGTCTTGGGGCTGGAGTTTTAAGGATTCTTTCTGGAGATACCGGCGCTGAACTATTCCCAGGAGATGGATTTGTCATCTCGGAGAATTACAGACTTGCACCAGCCAGCAATATCGCCGCGGCAGATATTGATAAGGATGGAAAAGTGGAGATAGTTGCACTCAGATATACAACAGATGGCCCTGTTGTATTTGATAATCGGGGGAATATCAAATGGCATTGTGCACAGTCCAATCTCAACAACTGTGTAAAATATGCAGATCTTCACGCTGGACTTGATTGGGGTGGACCTTCAATCGCTGACATTGACGGGGACGGATATGGGGAGATTATTGTGGGTGCTGCTGTATGGCAGTACAACGGTGTCAGAAGATGGGTGGGCAATAAAGGTATAGGAGATAATGGCGTAGGACCTCTCTCTGCTGTCGCTGATATAGATGGTGATGGAAAGATGGAAATAATCACAGGCAGCACTGTCTATAATTTTGATGGCACCATAAGATGGACAGATATTCCAGACCCATCCGGGACGGGGACACTGGGCGATGGATTTGTAGCAATTGCAGATTTTGATAAGGATGGTAAACCAGACCTTGTGGTGGTCTCAAAGGGAACTATCAGATTACAGGATGCCCGAACAGGTGCAATTAAGTGGGGACCGTTTGATGTGCCAGCCTCTGATGGAAAGAGGGTTGGGGCTCCAACCATTGCAGATTTTGATTCAGATGGAGAGCCAGAGATCGGTGTGGCGGGATATTCTGGATATGTGGTCTTTGAAACCAACGGCGCAGTAAAATGGCTGAGCCCAACTAAAGACAGGAGCTCACATGCTACCGGTTCATCTCTATTTGATTTTGAGAATGACGGGTATGTAGAGGTCCTATATAATGACGAAGAAAAATTTAGGGTCTATGATGGAGAGGGCTCATCAAAGGATGAGAACAACGACGGATACAATGACGGCATCGTCTTATTTGAACAGACAAATACCAGCTGGACGGCATATGAGAATCCAGTAGTGGCAGATGTTGACAACGACGGGAAGGCAGAGATTATAATATGTGCAAATAATTATACGAGAGAGACCGGAAACCCGACTGGTATTAGGGTATTCAAAGACAAAAATGACAACTGGGTACATACCAGAAGAATCTGGAATCAGCACACCTATCATATTGACAATATTAACGAAGATGGATCACTACCAGCAAGAGAGGCGGCATCCTGGACAACTCATAATACTTACAGATTAAATAAGTTTGCAGGAGATATCCCATTTGCGGCACCAGACCTTGTAGCGACATGGCTTGCAGTCGATTGGTATAGCTGTCCTGCTCAATTTACAGTATGGGTCTGGATAGAGAATAGGGGTGCTCTAAAGGTTCCAGCCGGTATCCCCGTCGCCCTCTTCAATGGAAACCCACAACTTGGAGGGACATTACTTGCGATTGTAAATACTAAATATGTCCTTGAGCCGGGTGACTCCGAAAAGGTAAAATTCGTTATCAATAATCCACCAAAGAAAGTAGATATCTACATCTGGGTCGATTACGATGGTGCTGCCTCCACAAAGAATGAATGTAATGAGTCAGATAACCTTTATAAAGGATTTGACTTTGAATGTAGTGAATTATAATTCAGAGGTCTGGGGTATTTGAGATTTAAGAGAGGCTCTTTTAGCTTCAAACTCTTTGCAATATCCATATTAATTGGAATTATATTTGCCCTTATCTCTGTGCTGGCAAATAACTATTTTATAAACAGGATAGTCTTTAAAGTTACTGAAGAGAGGGCAAATTCAACACTTAATTATATTGAACATTTACTCAGATCAGAAGAGAGAGATTTAAATGAGTTGAATCTAACAACCCTTTTTCAAAAGGGGGAGATGCTCTGTCTTGCTTTATATGATGAGAATGGAAAACTTTTATCAAAGACTGGAAGTTATGATTGTAATGCACCTAAAGTCATACCCTCTTTTAGGTATTCATCCAGCAAAGATGAGAATGGATATTATAATTTTATAAAAAAGGTCTTTGGGATAAGGACTTCCAATAATATTTCTGATGGATATTTAGTGCTTGCACTTGATTTGAGATATGTCAAACATCTTGTTGAACCAATAAATCAGTTCAGAATATACTTCTTCATATCAATAATTCTACTTCTATTGGTCTTTATTTATTATACAACAAGGCATCTTGTTATACCTATTGAGAGGGCGATTATGACCCTGAGGGATATGACAGAGAAGGGTTTTGTGAATATTGATATAGATGATGATAATTATGACGAAATAAAAGAGATACTGTATAGATTTAGAGATATCCAGACTTCTCTAAATTCTATTCAATTCAACTTTCGCACCTCTGAGGAGAGACTGAAGACCCTACTTAATAAGACCGGAGATGTCATTTTAATGCTGGATGAGAATTTTAAGATTGAGTATGCAAGCAGTACATTTAATAATATTCTAGGAATAGATTTGAACAGAGCGGAGAGCAGATTGCCATTCTCAGAGTTTCTCACCAATGAAGAACGACGGAGATTGTTACCATATTTAAGAAAAATCCTGAGAGGAGAATCTTCACAGGATTTTCAACTAAAATTGAAAGATAAAAATGGGGAAGAGGTATTCCTGTTGACCTCCTGGATACTCAGAGAGAATCTGAATCATAAGGGCGGCGGAATAATTATCTTTGGTAAAAATATTACAGAACATAAAAAGATTGAGGAGATTTTGAGGAAGAGGACAGAGGCACTTGAGACAATACTATTCTCACTCTCTCACGACCTGAAGGGCCCTGTCTTCACCTTAAAAGGAATGACGACACTCTTTAAGCAGCAATATTATAATTCTCTAAACGAACAGGGACAGCATTTCATTGACAGGATAAATGAGAGTATCCTTAAGCTTGAGAGAATGATATCAAATATGTTAGATATAATTAGATTTGAGAGACAGGTATTTAAGATGGAGGAGGTAAATCTAAATGAACTTATAGGATATCTATGTTCAGATATGAAGGATTACATTGAGGAGTGTAATGCAGAACTAAGGCTCCTAAACGAGTTACCCACAATAAAGGGAGACAAAGACAAAATTTATATAGTCTTTAAAAACCTCCTTGAGAATGCATTAAAATATAGGAGCACTGATAGAAAATGCATAATAACCATTGAGGCTAAAAGCAATGAAAAAGGTGTAGAGATTCTTTTTGAAGACAACGGTATTGGGATAGAGAGCAGTTTTTTAGATAAACTCTTCAAACCTTTCTCAAGGGCAGGTGCACCCTCTCATAATATGCCATCTGGATACGGTATAGGCCTTGCAATTGTAAAAGGGATTCTGGATGCACATAATTCTGAGATAAAGGTTGAGAGCTCCTATGGAGAGTGGACAAAATTCAGAATATTTTTTGATAGGTCAATGTTAATCGGATAGTAATATGAATGAGATAGTTGCAGTAGTCCTTAATGGAGGGCTGGCATAAAAAACTTTATTGATATCGCTAAAAGTTGTCCGGGTCATTATAATATTTGATGAGTTTCACTAAACATAAATGCCAGTAGGCCACCACTTATGACTGGCGATATATAAAGAAATAGAACACAGATGATTATCAATATCGTCATCTCTAAAAGACTCGCCTTTCGCTTTTTTCTCTTCTCCTCTTCCATTCTTTATTCACTATGTAATTCCATAATCTTATCAAACATTATTTTGATCTGTTTTATACCAACACTTCTGGTCTCCTCATAATGATCACCCGGTGCAGATGAGAAATATGGATAATCATCTGAAAGCCTAAAATCGTATTCTGGCACTAAATAGCCCAGAAAGTCATTTCCGAGTATGGCAAGTATATTTACTTTCCCATTCATTATGTCTCTGATATATGGTCCTTCTGGTGCCTTTGATAAATCGGGTGGATATTCATTTGAATCATCAATGATTGGATGTCCAAAAGAATATTCATATGGCTCACTATAACCACCTACTGCAAGCTCCGGGAATAATTCACCGGGTATAGACAGAATCTCTATATCCCCAATTCTTATCATTGTAACCTCAGTCATAATCTCTACATTATCAATCCAGTTCTCTTTATTGGGGTCAATCTTCCATTTAGGCCTATCTCTTAACCATCCAAGGTCAAACATCATCCAGAAGAATTTATTTTCAAGAGGAATCTTATATTCAATCTTCTTTGCCGAAATATTAAGATTGTTTATATATTCTGCCTCCTTTGAAAGTTCATACACCTTTCTTGCAATATTATAGCCAACCTGTCTTACTGCCTTAAATGATGTCTCTTTCTCAATTATATTTCCATCATCATCATATACCTTCAGATTCAAATCTGTAATCATCCCTCCCAGTGGCCCCTGAATAAAGAGTGCCATTCCATTGCTGGGCGGTATCTGATTCTTACCTTCATTGATTCCATTTTCAATTGCCTCTCGTAGATAATAGACATAGTCAGAACTCAATAGATTGCTATCCCCCGCGAGTTTTTCCGGATGAGAGCCCCAATTTATAACCGTTGCAAGTCTGTTCTTGTTCAGGTCCTCAAAGATTACAACAGACATATGGTCATCAATAATGAATGGGTCTCTTAAATCGTTAGCCATCTGCTCAATCCCAACCCTCTTTGTAATGGCTCTTACTCTCCCCTTCTGCATTGATGTGCCTGCTGAGATTATTGTATCAACTACCTTTCCCATAACCTCTTTTATATATGAATCATCCGCTCCACTCTCGTAAGGAACCTCGCTAAATGGGTCCTGCGGACCCCACATCCCCACAGTGTCAATACTTGAGTGTGTATGTGAACTCATAATTAGAATTTCATCTATACCCAATCCGGCTGCGCGCTCTGAGATGAGTCTTCTTATTCTATCTACATCACTCTTAAAAAATCCAATTAGATCCAGAGTTGAGAGTGCAACAGTCTTTTTATTATGTCTTAATACCAGTGTCCTTACAGAGATATCATCGTGCACACCAATCATAGGAGTGGATGAACTATAGCCAGCTATCCAGTATCCCTGAAACTTCCCATCCCCTTCAGAGCCGTCTGCGTCCGGCCCTGTATAATTCTCATCTGTAGGACAGATTCTATCCCTCCCACAGTCGTAGAAGAAATCCGACTTCCACTTTTTAGATAGGGATTTCCATTTCTTAAGGTCAATGCTCCCACAGTTCCCGGGTCCATCATAATCCGGGCAATATGAATGTGTAGTTAATAACTCCCTTTTAACCAGTTCATATCCTTGAGGCGTGATGCTCGCTGATGCAACTCCTATGCAGATTATCCCATCTTCGGATGAATCACAATCAGACCGAGGACCAATATAGATATCCAAACCAGAATCTTCATCTGATATATCATTTGAAAGGGCATCTGATTCTGCCTTATCTGATAGGTAAATTATCTCATTTGAAGGACAGGCGAGCAGCAGTAATAAGATAAGAAAGGCGAGAGAGGAATATTTAATATACTGTCCAAACATCATAGGGTATAAAATATATGATTTTACCATATTTGGCAAACTTTTTATTAATGTAAATCAAAATGAATATGCAAAAGGAATCCAGAGGTCTGGACTAAACAATAGGGAAAGGGGCTATGGGCAATTCTGAGTGAATTAAAATAAAGATGATTCAGTGCAATTAAAAATCTACCTTAATCTGATAAAGATTGTATGTCCATAGTGCATCCAGAAATGTAGAACAGTCTGGATTTGTATCGTCACAACTGATATTATTATAAGATATTTATTGATGTGCTGGGCTTATAACGATTTTGCAGCCGTCCTCTTTGCAAATAAGTGTCTTTGAGGCATCTTCTCCATAGAACCTGATTAATGTTTCAAGTATTCTCCTGTTTTTAATATCTCCAGAGAATATGAGTTTATTCGGAGATATTCCACATTCATAAAGTCTCTTTATAGCCTCCTCTGAACTCCTCCTTGAAATGACGAAGCGTGCAGCGGTGGGAGGGCAGTTTTCGGTATCATTGAAGATATATGTTATAAATCCAGACATGTTGATAAATACATCACCCTTTTCAGAGGTTTCAATCTTCCCGTTCTCTTCTTTTGTATACAGATGGTCTTTGATATAGAGGTCGTCAGCCTCATTAAGGTTTGTATAAAGGACCTTTACCAACCGCTTCTTTCTCAGGAATTCTACTGCCGTTCTTTTATCTCTATTGCTTGCCTTTCCCAGTATTAAATGAGGTCTTAAATCCTCATCTATAAAAGTTATTACTCCATCCTGAACTATAATTGAGGGTTCTGTTTTGTTCCTTTCAATCCGGTCCATTATTAGCGATGTGATAATCAGAATTAAAAGAAGTGAGGGTATAACAATCTTTGTAAAAGGTATTCTCTCTCTCAAAATGAATGTAAAGATTATCGCAAAATAGATGGCTATTTCAAAAATAGAAGGTGCAAATATCTTGATATGTGAAAGTGGGAGATTTGCAAAGAGTTCATTAAGTTTTATGAAGTGCTCTATTGATGAAAATGCCCCATTAAAGAAGAATCCTGCAAGGCTCAGTGATATACCAAACGATATTACTCCGCACAGAATTATAGGGAGTATTATAACTCCCACAAACGGCACGATTATGAGATTTGCAATTATCCCGATAATTGAAATAATGCCAAAGTGATATGCAACAACTGGAAGTGTAAAGAGTGAGGCAGCAAGAGAGGTGAGAAGTAGTATCAGGATATATCTAATTATCTCACCTCTAATTGATTCTCCTCTAATCTCCCATCTATTGGTAATAGAGGGGATTAATGTAATTATTCCAGATACTGAGAGGAAAGAGAGCTGAAATCCTATATCTCTGATTGAATCAGGGTTGTGGCTTGTAATCAATAGGAAAGAGATGCAGAGTGATGATAGTATATCCCTTTCCCGTTCAATCAGTACTGAGAACAGATAGACAATAACCATTATTGTTGCCCTTACCACAGAAGGTGAGTTGCCAAAGTAAAATGAGACAATAATTAGAATTGGTATAAGGATAAGAGAAGATGCCTTCTTCAGAGAGAATGGTCTGATTAGAGAAAAGGGGAATATCAGAAGTTTGACAATATAGTACAGGAATAGGGCAATCAGTCCTATGTGTGTCCCCGATATCGCAAGGATATGCGATGTCCCATTTATGGCGAATATCCTTCTTAATTCATATGTAAGCCCTTTTGAATTTCCAGTTGAGAGTGCAGACATTATCAGGGCAGCAGAGCCTTTGTAGTGAGAGTATATAAATCTGCTTATACCCTCTTTATATCCATCAATAGCATTGTAGATTCCAAACCCCTCCCTCTCAATAACCAGTGGAGGATTATTTAAATCTGATATGCAATCTGGTATTTGCCCCTTATCAATATATATCCTGCAACGAGCCCTTACAAGGTCGTTCCTGATAGGTTCTGCAAATGGAATTGAGGCAATATATTGCATATTAAACGAAGTAATATGTAACTCATCAGCCTGAATATATCTCTGAACATTTATTTGATATATTGTAGAATCTCTATTGTAGTAAGGTGTATCTATTACATATCCGTCAAAGACAATATTCCCTTCTTCTATATTGATTTTTCTACCATCTTTATTGTTCAGTGCGCAGAGAAATGCTGCCCACAAAATACCGCCCAAAATAATTCCCTTTCTATCAATACCAACCCTCTTAAGAGTTATGAGTACCAAACACAATATGTAAATTGAGAGAATAATTGCTATTGTTATGAGGGATACTCTTATGTTTATAAAAATCAGTAAAGATAGGAGATATGGGAATGTAAACCAATAAATAGCCGCCATATAAATAACAGAGTAAAGAAAATATCACAAAATGGGGTATAGTCAAAGTCTATATGAAATAGAAGGGCTTCTTTGAAAAATCCCCTTTACAAACAATTACATATCCTGTATAAAACCCTACATCTGTCTTTGGTGATAAGGCTAAGGCTTTACATAATAATATTGATAGCTCTCTCATTCAATCTATGGGCAAGACCAGAGAGGATAAGTGTAATTATTGATAATAACTATCCTCCTTATTCTTTTATAGATGAAGATGGGGTGCTTAAGGGGATATCTATTGACTACTGGAGATTGTGGGAGGAAAAGAACAAAGTAAAGGTCAATATTGTGGGTGATAGCTGGGAAAATGCACAGAGGCGGATGGAGGAAGGGGAGTTTGATGTAATTGACACACTGTTTTACACAGAGGGGCGTTCAAAGAAGTATGATTTCTCAAAGCCATATGCCAGAATAGATGTTGTGATATTCTTTGAAAGCACACTCTCTGGGATAACCGATGTAAAATCAATTAAAGGCTTAAATGTGGGAGTAAAGAAGGGGGATGCAAATATTGATTTTCTAAAAAAGAACGGGGTTGAGTATCTAATTGAATTTGATAATTACGAAGATGTAATTCGGGCGGCAAGAGACGGAAAGATAAAGATATTTGTAATTGATAAGCCACCTGGTATTTACTTCTTATTTAAATATAAACTTGAAGATAGGTTTAGATTCTCAGAGCCTCTCTATTGGGGTGAATTTCATCGTGCTGTCAAAAAGGGGAATAAAGAATTGATATCCTTTATTGAATCTGGATTTGAAAGTATATCCGGAGAGGAGAAGGGGCATATAGAGAAGAGGTGGCTCGGATATTCATTAAGTAATCGTCTAAATACAAGATTTATCAAAATCTTACTCCTCATTGTCTCTGTACTTGCATTGATACTCTCTATTACATATTTCTGGATAATCTCACTCAGGCGGATGGTGAGAGAGAGGACAGCAGAGTTAAGAAGTGAGAAGGAGAGGGCTGAAAGATTTGCCAGTGAGTTACTTGAGACCGAGAAGAGATTCCTGAATCTCTATAGAAATATCCCCGATATAATCTATACAATGAGTCTGAACGGGCAGTTTCTTGAGATGAATCCATCGGGACTCGCTTATCTCGGATATAATGAATCAGACCTCAAGGATTTGAGGATGGAGAGACTTATTGTTGAAGAGGATTTAGAGCGTGCCAGAAAGGGGATAGAGGCGAGACTGTCGGGGGAATCCGGGCCAATGGTATTTAGAGTAAAGAAGAAGAATGGAGAGATTTTATATATTGAGACCCGTGGTGCACTTCTCTACAAAGATGGGAAGCCCTATGCAATACAGGAGATCGGGAGAGATATCACAGAGCAGAAGAAGATGGAGGAGAGGCTACTTGAGTCTCAGAAGCTTGAATCTTTGGGACTTCTGGCTGGTGGTATTGCACACGACTTCAATAATATCCTTATGAGCATTGTAAACTACATTGAATTTATTAAGAAGGATTATGGGAACAAAGATCTCTTCTTTCAGGATATAAAACACCTGAAAAATTCCGCAGATAGGGCTACGAGATTGGTGCAACAATTACTCGGATTCTCACGAAAACAGATGATACTCCCGCAGGTAATGGATGTAAATGAGCACATAACTCATTTTGTCAGTTCGATATCCAATCTTCTGGGGGAGAATATAAAGACAGAGCTGAGACTGTCAGAGAAGAAGCCTTTTATATTTGCAGATAGATCACAGTTTGAGCAGATATTGATGAACCTCGCAGTAAACTCAAGGGATGCAATGCCAGATGGTGGAAGATTGATCTTCTCTACAGAGATAGTAAAGCTCTCAAATGAGATTGAAGGGAACAACATCTATTCAGGTGATTTTGTAGTAATCTCGGTTAAGGACACTGGCTGTGGTATAGAGGAGCATAATTTGAAGAAGGTATTTGAGCCATTCTTTACTACAAAGCCAGTTGGAAAGGGGACGGGACTCGGTCTCTCAATGGTATATGGTGCAATGAAACAGAACGGTGGATTTGTCAGGATTGAGAGTAAGGTCGGTTTTGGAACGGAGGTATGGCTCTATTTCCCTCTCTCAGAGAAGAGAAGTGAGATGCCTCTTAATAATGTTGAAGCCCATCTGTCAGATGGGAGATTTGAGACAGTTCTGCTTGTTGAGGATGATAATGATGTAAGATTTGTAATAAAGCAGATACTTGAGGCACACAATTATAATGTAATAGAGGCAAAAAATGTTGGAGAGGCGATAAAGGAGTTTGAATTGAATTCTGATATGATAAGACTGGTGATAACAGATATTCTGATGCCAGATAACAATGGGATAGATCTCAAAATACTCATTCAGAAAAAATATCCGGATACAAAATTCCTATTCATAACAGGTTACTCTGAAGAGGTATTAAAGACAAAGGGGATAGAGCTTGAAGGTACAGAGATATTATACAAACCTTTTAATTCTGAAAAGATCTTGAGGGCTATTGATAGGGTTCTGGAACATAAAAGAGATCCACTCTGTTAGAGAAAGTATTTATACCCAATTAGTTTATAAACAAGTTTAGCGGCTAAAAAATCGGATGATATATCTGGGGGAAGTGGGGAGAGCTCCACCACATCTGCTCCAACCACATTTCTATTCTTAAATACCTCTCTAAGAAGCCTGAGAATATCATACCATAACAACCCACCCGGCTCCGGAGTTCCGACTGCCGGCATTATGGATGGGTCAAGTCCATCAAGGTCTATCGTGATATACACATTTTCTGAGAGATGGGAGATTACTTCATTGATATACTCTGGATGTCCCTTTATATACTCTGAATAAAAAATCTTTATTTTGTTTTTTCTGATAAATGCCGCTTCTTCCTCACACATAGAGCGAATACCTACCTGAACAGCAGGGCAGAGCTCTCTTATTCTCCGCATTACACAGGCATGATTATATTTTGTCCCTTCGTAACTATACCTCAGATCGGAGTGTGCATCTATCTGTAAAACTGAAAAATTCTTGTAACTTTTTACCAGATTTCTCACCACCCCTGTTGAGATGGAGTGCTCACCACCCAACATAATCAGAAATTTTCCATCTGAAATAAATCTTTTAGATGCCCATTCTATCTCCTCTATCATATCTGCTGGAGAGGACATAATCGGTTCGAGCTCAGAGGATGTATGAATCCCCACCTTGAAAGGAGAGGCATTTAATTCTATATCATAAAATTCAAGTGCCTTTGAGGCGGAAATAATTGCAGATGGTCCATTCCGTGAACCAGCCCTGTATGAGAGTGTTGCGTCGTAAGGGACCGGGAATATTACTACCTTGCTCTTCTTGTAATTGGTATATCTCTCTTCAAATCCACCGAAATTATACGGAATAAGCATAATGAATAACTAATTTATTTTTCATCAATTATTGGGAGTAGTGGTGCCTCAACAACCTTCTTTCTCCTGTTTCTGTCCCTGAGTTCTTTCTTTATCTCATCATCAATGTAGACAAATACCGCCCCTGCCACGACAGTTGTCCAGAGCCCATTTTTATCTCCCTCTGCAGACTGTGTAATATTTCTGGTTCGGATTATCTTACCGCTCATTCTGTAGATCTCTTTTCTCTCATCGTAAGCGGTATTTGGGTCAAATTGAATTCCGAGAGTACTCGCGAGCATTGTTGCAGCGAGGTCTTCAGAGTAGTCTCCGGACTTCTTCTCTGTCTCTCCATAGCCGTGATGCTCAGAGATGTATCCGTAGTGGTCTCCCTGTGCTGGAACGGCGAGACCTATTGAGGCACTGATAAGTCTATTTGGCTCATTGGTGGAGTTCTGTGCAAGGACCACATATGTAATCTGCCCCGGTTTTAGTGCGGCGATTCCGCGCGAGCGAGGGATAATTTTGCAGTTGGGAGGGAATATAGAAGATACTCTTACAAGATTGCATTTCTCAATGCCAGCATCTCGTAGTGCCATTTCAAAAGATTGAAGTTTCTCCTTATGTCTTCCAACACCTCTTGTAAAAAATACGCGATTGGGCACGAAGTTCAATTCCTCTCCTCCTTAAGAAGGTTCTGAGCAGTTTATCTAAAGTATTTTTAAATTTTGTCAACTAAATAAATTTTACACACATAATAGATGGCATCTTCTCCTTTGATATGAGTAAAAATTTTATTCAATTATTTCTGAATGTCACTGTTGTCCAGAATAATCTGATTTGAAGTTGACTATTTCTAAAATAAAGATTCTGAATGGGAAACTCCACTTAATGAATGAGCCTATTCAAATTGACAGGATAACATTTCTACAAATCACCCTGAGCGTTAAATCTCTCTATTCATCTCTTTGCCCTTATATCTCTCGCCGCCTTCACATCTGCCAAAAATAAATCTTTTTTGATATGGAAGCCTCGGTAGGGTAAGACCAATTTGTCAAACAAAAGCCAGAAAGGAGGTGTAAATATATCATTATCTCTTAACAAATCTG
>JBMFOP010000034.1:17916-28881 GCA_049969675.1 Myxococcota bacterium
AATCTTTTTTGATACAGATATTTTCAAAGAGTGAGTTTTATTAGGCGGTGAGAGAGACGAAGGCTGAAAAAGGGGTAAAGGGATTTAGATGTTGGGGGCAATTTGTAGCGATGCTATTTTGTCAATTAGGGCTGGCTCAATAAA
Organism: Myxococcota bacterium; assembly: GCA_049969675.1. Taxonomy (GTDB): domain Bacteria; phylum Myxococcota; class SpSt-1050; order SpSt-1050; family SpSt-1050; genus SpSt-1050. The sequence continues at coordinate 18,061 of JBMFOP010000034.1, forward strand.
CCATATTAGACCTTACCTATTGTGCCAGATGTAGCAATTGTAGGGGCTAATTTCCATTTTATTCTGGATAAAGGCATTATCTTTTATTGGTTGCATTAATTTAAGTTTCTTAGTAAAATACAATATATACGGAGGAAATATGGAAATAGTGAAAATTTCTATCACTTCCGCGATCGCCATTATATTACTTTTTCTGGTTTATTCCTGCTCTTCTGATGTAAACTCAATCTCTGATGCACTTTCAAGGGAAGATGCCAGCCTCAGAAGGTGCACGACAAAGGCACAGTGCAATTCGGATGAGATCTGTGAGAACGGATTTTGTAAGAAAATTTCTATAACGAAATGCCGCACAAAGGATGACTGCATATATCCCGAGGAATGTATTCAGGGTGTATGTAAACAACCATCAGATGTAGGTGTGGAAGATGTCTCTTCTCTGGATGTAATTACCGATATCTCGTCTGGTGGGAGAATTATACCAGAGCCTGCACTAATAGATTTTGGCGCAATGTTATTTGGAGAGACAAAGAAGAAGAGCCTTACGATTAAGAATGCTGGCACAGGGGATATTGTTATTTATAACTATGAACTGGATCCCGGGGCTGATACAGAGACATTTTCTATATCTTCATCGTTTGTAAAGAATTCAGTGCTTAAGCCTGATGAAAGTTTTGAGATAGAGGTGAGATGCACTCAGACTGATGCAGACCCGGACAATACAAATATTATTATTACCTCAAGTGATGTGGGGGCAAGTACACTCCGAGTTCCAGTCTATAATAAATACAAGGATAAGCCAGATCTGGGCATAAGATACAGAACCATTTTTGGTGTAGATAAGAGTTTTCCCGCTCAGGGAGATAAGAATGAAATTCTGTATGATATGGGGAATACTTCACTTGATATCGGTAGAAATGTGAATACGGTTGAGCTTGAGATTATAAATAACGCAGATGAAGGGATTTTTAAGATAGAGAAGGTAACTGATTTTATAAATACCAGGAATAAGTTTGAATATAAATTCTTTTCAAAGATCAGCAATCAGGAATTAAGTACACCCCTTTATCTCTCCGGGAAGGAGTCGGTCTTCTTGATAGTTGCATTTACAGCCACAGAGAAGTCAAATAACGATACTCTGGATTTGAATATCTACACAAATGATATGGATATAAATAATGATGGTTCAGAGAGTGAAAACGGATTGTTAATTATAAGATTCAGTACAAGGGCTGGGATATTTCCTCCCACCCTCTGGACATCAGAAAATTTTATTGATTTTGGGCAGGTAAAGGTTCTGGATACTTCCCATAGACAGATTCAGATATGTAATAAGGGCGATGAGGATCTGATAATCTATAACACCTCCCGAGTGCTGGGTTCCAAATTTACTCTTACGCCTTCTAATATTGAGAAAGTGCTCCTCTCCAACCTCTGTTACAATATAGATATTTCGTTCACACCACTCAAGGAGGAAATGGTAGAAGATATCTTGCAGATAAATTCAAATGATGCAGAGAATCCAGAATACAAAATTGGGCTTAAAGGCGAGGGTATAAGTTGTGTAAAACAATCAGATACTGATGAGCCAGATGACGGATTTATAGATGCAAATTGTGATGGAATTGATGGAGAGATTACAAAGGGGTTATTTGTGGATGTGCAGGGTGGAAGTGATAGCAATGACGGAAGTATAAATAACCCTTTAAAGACTATAGGTGCCGCTATTGCGAAGGCTGGCTCCATACCGCAGGTAAAATATATACTTGTCTCGGAAGGGAATTATTATGAGAATTTCTCTCTGAACAAGGCAGTTGGCATATATGGAGGATACAGTCGCAGTAACAACTGGAGTCGTTCTGATTCGTATAAGGTAAATATCTATCCATCTCAGGAGGGTATATTGGTATCAAATGTCTCCTCAACTCTTTTATTTGACAGGTTAAATATCGCCTCACGGGATGCAGCAGATGCCTCTTCAAGTTCTTATGGAATGAAAATAATAAATTCATCCAACATGAAAATTCACAAATGTTCAATAAAGGCTGGTAGAGGAGCAAATGGCGTCGCCGGGACAAACGGGGATAATGGGACAAGCAATGACCCATCTACTGCAAAGGGGAAGTCCGGAACTCCGGGTTGTGAAGACTCCGGTGGAATTTTATGTACAACCTGTTCAAAACCACTCGGGGGTGCCGGAGGTATAAGCGCCTGTGGTATGAATGGAGGTAAAGGAGGTGACGCAGGCAGGAGCAGTAACTATGGACAGAATGGGGAGGCTGGAATCGGTCCCTCAGGCAGTGGTGGCGCCGGAGGTGTTGGCGGCCCTCCAGGGAGGGGTTCTGCATCACCACTTTCTACACAGTACGGACAGAATGGGACAGATGGTGCAAATGGCAGTAATGGTGCCGGTGGATCAAATGTTGGGACATTCGCAGTTGATGGATATATTGCAACCAATAATGGGCTTGACGGAGAGAGCGGCAAAGATGGGGCTGGAGGAGGTGGTGGTGGAGGTCCTTCAATTGTGATTTACAAAGGTGGGAGTAGTGTACTGAATCAGAGTGGGACTACCTTTATAAGAGGGGGTGGTGGCTCTGGTGGTGAGAGTGCTGGCAATAGGGGGGCGAACGGAATCTCTGCTGAAATATATCCATAAGAGATATAAAGTTGAGAGGAAGGATCAGAAGATAAAAAGGGTTTTTAAGATAGGAGGTTGAGATGAGCAATATTTATAGAGTTTTTAAGATCAAAAAGGGTGGCAAAACTTTTGAGGTCTTAGATTATGAGTTCTTCAACAGGAATAAGGATCAGCTGGGTGATATTGTCAGGACATATATAACAAGACCGGATGGTTCTGTCAGAGAGGAATATGTTATCAAGGGAAAATTTTTGAAGTGTTTTTGCGGAAATCTGTTTGAATGGATTGAGGTATCTGGCGGTGAGATAGTAAGTCTGTACTGTCATCAGTGTGCTAGGGACATTCTCAGATGGGTAAAGAATAAGAAGAGAAGTGTTGAGGAGAGTCCAAGAGATATAAGAGAGAAGTAAGACAATTTTTAAAACTGTTGGGCATTCCCATTTAGTATATCTCTAATATTAAGAGATTAAGAGATCTACAAATTGATGGAGAGGTTCTAAAATACTTGAAGCGCAGATAAAAATCTGTTAGTGATAATCTCACAGGGAGGTAGAGTAGTGATGAGAGATTTTTTTATTTTTTTCCTGTTTATAGCCATAACTACGATTCTATCGTACTCCTGCAAAAGCCAACCGAAGGAGATAAAGATTGGCTTTATTGGTTCACTCACTGGTAACTTTTCACCCTATGGGAGGAGGGCACTTGAAGGGACAAAGATGGCTATAGAGGAGATAAATAAGAATGGTGGAATTGATGGAAAGAGGTTTGTATTGTATCTTGAGGATGATAGGTCCTCTGGAGAACCAGCCCTCGAGTCTATTACAAAGCTTGCTGAGTTTGATAAGGTAAATGCCATTCTCGCCTTTGTATCTCCACCAGCCCTGAGCCTTGGTGGGCCAAAGGCAGAGCAGGAGAAGACTGTATTTATCTCTTCCAGAACGATCACATCCATTGGAAATGAGGCAGGTGAGTATCTATTTCAGGCATATTCAGAGGGGGCGCTTGAGGCAATAGAACTGGCGATTGTGGCAAGAAACAAGCTAAAGGCGAAGTCCGCATCCATCCTTTATGCAAATGTACCTGTTGCAATTAATCTTGCACAGGTCTTCAAGAAGAATTTTCAGGAGAGAGGTGGAGAGATAGCGAGTTTTGATTTCTATCCACCAAAGAGGAACAATTTTAAGGCGGATGTTGAGGCTATTAAGAGACATGAGCCAGATGTGATTTACATTGTTGGAGATTTTGATGAGATGTTGTTAATTGCCAAAACATTGTCTCAACTCGGAGTAAAGAGGCATCTCATTGTCTCAGGCGTATCGGGGACGGAGGTTGTGCAGGAGATTCAGAAATATACAGACAAACTCGTCTTTCTTGCGCCTGAACTCTCTATCTCAAAATCTATAGGTGAAGTAGTAAAACTCAATTTAAATAAAGAACAGATGGATATCTTTGTGGGAGAGGCCTATGATATTACTCACTATCTTGCCTATATAATCAAAAAATACGGAACGACATCTGAGAAGATTGCTCAGGGAATAGTTCAGGAACCTGTATTTACGGGAGTCAATGGAAGGCATAAGATGATTAGGGGGAACTCAACTCCGCAGGTCCAACCTGTTATGACGATAAAGAATGGACAGTATGTCCCTTTAGAATAATTTATTATTTTGCTACATTTTTTCCAGAGATATATCCAGTAGCAAATGCCCAGTGTAGATTATATCCGCCCTCAAATCCATCAACATCCAGAATTTCACCTGCAAAGAATAGTCCTTTTACGAGTCTGGATTCAAGTGTGTTTGAACGAACCTCATCAACCGATACGCCACCAGTTGTAATGTGAGCAGTCCTGAACCCCTTCGAACCAGATACATTTATCTTAAAATTGGTTAGATTTTCAATAAGCCTTAATCTCTCTTCCTTTTTAAGCTCCGCGACTATCCTCTCCTTCGGGACCTCAGAGAGAGAGAGTATCCGCTCCGCCAGTCTATCTGGTAGAAATCTCTTCAATAGATTTATTACCCTCTTCTTCCCTGAAGATATTATCTCCTGTTGAAATATCTCCTCTATCTGTTTTTTGGTGTGATGAGGTATGAAGTTTATATAGACGGAGGTCTCTTTCTCTCTTGATATCCTGATATATCTCCCGCTTATATTCATTGTTGCAGGACCTGATATACCACTATGAGTAAAGAGTAATCTTCCACTCTGGCGCTCCTCTATCTTTAATCTCCTGTTTCTGAGGATTATCTCGGCATCAACAGTAATCCCCTGAAGCCTTGAAAACGGATCTGGCTTCAGATTGAGAGAGATGAGTCCGGGCAGCGGATGTACGATGTGATGTCCAAACGACTCGGCAATCACATATCCATATCCATCAGAACCCGTCTGTGGATAGGATTTGCCACCTGTTGCTATAATGATTCTATCAAAGGTTTGAGCAGAATTTTTGTAATATAGGAGAAATCTATTATCCTCTATCTCTGCCTTCTCTACAAATGCCCTGTAAACTATCTCTGTCCCCAGGGATGCGGTGTAGTTTATGAGTTTATAGGCGGTCTCCTTTGCATCCCCTGTATAGATTCTCCCATCTTTTTCAATATAATATTTGCTGCCAATCTCATTTAATAGAGAAAGTAGTGCTTCTTTATTGAAGCCGTTTAATATATTCCTTATAAAGTTTTTTGAGCCACCACTATAATATTTCTCAGATAGATTCTCATTTGAGATATTACACCTTCCGCCACCGGAGAGGACAAATTTGTTGAGTACAGATTCGGTTCTCTCAAGTACGGTTACATCGGCACCCGATTTAGATGCGGCAATAGATGCAACAATTCCAGAGGCTCCTCCTCCTATAATCCCGATTTTCATTATTGTTTACTTATTGCCTTTCTGCCTCTTCTGGGGGAAGAGGTCTCTGATATTTATGATTTCTATGTTCTGTGCTGCATCCTGTGTCTTCTCTATATATTCTTTTACTTTCTGTCTATGTGAGGGGTTGGCTCTCTGTAATCTGTCTATCACCCTTTTATCAAATGTAAAAATCTCTGAAACCTTCATCCTGCACCTCCTGAGATGGATTGGGACTTTTAAATTAAAAAAGTGAGTTTGTCAAATCTGATTAATTCAGGTGGTAAGCGGGATATCTATATCTGTATTCCTTTTGCGGGTTACCAATGAGACACCGCCGATAATCAGAATACCGCCAATGAGCGTGTAGATTGTTGGAGATGTTTTGAGCAGGACAGCCGAGATTATAGCAGTAAAGATCGGTATGAGGTTGGTAAATAGTGATGCAACAGAGCCTTCAATCCTTGATAATCCTTTGGCATATAGTAAATATGCGAAGAAAGTTGGGAAGACTCCAAGATATACAAGGGCGAGAGTAGATTGAGTATCCCATCTAAATTTAAATGATGGATAGTTCTCATAGACCGCAAGTGGAAGATAAAATACAACTGTAAAAATCACCTGAAATGAGGCAAGTGTAAATGAACTATACTTCTTTGCAAGCCTTGAGAGCAGCACTGTAAATGATGAGGCAGTTATTGTCGCCATAAGAACTAAAAAGATTCCACGAGGAGTGGAATGAATAGAGTTTTTAGAACCATTTTCAAAGAGCGAGATAATAATTACACCTGATATTGAGAGCAGAATTCCAGCAATTTTTGCGATGTTTATATTTTCAATCTTAAATGCCCACGCAATGAGCAATACAAAGACCGGTATAAGGGCGATGATGAGAGCCGCTATTGTTGGGTCTGTCTCCTTTATCCCGTATGTCTCAAATAGAAAGTAAAGGCCGGGTTCAAAGATGCAGAGTAGAATAAGCCACTTCAGGTCTCTTCTTTCAATCTTTTGAAATCCTATAAACCTTGAGGCAGTCAGAACAATTACAGAGCCAATAACATATCTAAAGAAGATGAGCGTCATTGGTTTTATCTGATATAGTGCAATCTTTGTACCAACAAAAGAACCACCCCATAAAAGGGCTGCAGTAATCATATATATGTAGTATCTCAACATAGAGGAGATTTGATATCATCTGATATAAAGATTTTCAATTTTATAATCTCCTAAATTGAGCGATTTTTGTAATAAACGGGGCTTTTCTTGTAAAAACATCCCTTATCAAGGAGTTGTTGAACAATAAATGCAATTTTTATCAATAAATCAGGTTCTCTTTTACAAAATCAGATTACATCTCTTCCCTATCCCTTAAATATCTTTTCAACTTATATAACACATAAATAACTCACCTAATTCGGAATAGCCGAAACCAAAAGCCCTGAAAAATCTTCTGCACATTTTGCGTAGAAGTTATGATTAAAGAATCTAACCCGCTCCTTATCCATTATGTGTAGGAAATATGTAATAATAGTAGATTGAGAGATTGGTTTGTCAATTATTCCTTTTTCATCTTCCTCAATATAATTTTTACTCATATCCAGGGACAATCTCCTTGGCTTTATATACGATCTAAATATCCGTCGTCGGCTCTGAAACACCTTCTGATTTTTACCCCAACCCCACTTAAAAAAATTCTTGACTTGTTTTTTTTTTTTTTTTGATATAATACAAATTATGAATAGGGAGATGAAGAGATTTTTTTAAAAAATTCTAACAGGGAGGTAAAATATGAAGAAGGTAGTACTACTTTTCTTACTATTTTCAATCTTTATGAGTTATGCATATTCCGGGGAATATAGCTGGGATTACAATAAGAGTTTTAGGCAGGCTTGCAGAGAAAACGGAGGCAGTGCTGATGATCCACCCTGCATTGATAATGGGCTGGGAGCAGATATGGTTATAATGATTCCAGCAGGCAGTATGATACCAGAACTCCGCTATGATAGCATGCAGACAAAGATTATTGAAGGGTTAAATCTAAGAAATATGATACTTAATTCAATATCAGAAAGTAATAATCATATAATATTTGATAAAAACGGTAAACTTACATTTTTGTTTGATATAGATGATTACCTGGGGGTGAGGGATTTAAGTATAGAATTGAGTGGGATAACATTTGAAAAAGATGATTTAAATAGAATAATGTTGATAGCCTGTGTGGATTTAAATGTTGGATTATATAAAAGAGCCAGCAGTGTCTTTGATTCGTCTGATAGAATAGATGAAAAATATTTTAATATAGGAAATATTCAGGATAGTGGCCTAAGCCTATCGGCAGAACTTCCAATAAAATTTAAGTTGGAGGTCATAAGAGATTCTGGAAAGAATTATATAGGAATTCAGTTTTTTCGTATAGATAAGGATGAAGATTCAGAATACATAATAAATTTTAATAAAGTCTGCAAATATACAATAGAGAGCTCTGGTATAACTAAGGATGAAGGTGAAGGCATAATAAATAATTTTGAGAAAAAGATAAAGGAGATAATGATTAAAGAAGAACTTGATTTGAAAAAAATTAAGATGATATATGAAGGTGCAGATGATTTTATAAATTTTGGAGATAGATTATACGACTGGTTGGATATAAATTGGATTAAATTAGACCTTCTTGAGATGAATTTTTATAATTTTTGCAAAAGTAGAGAATATTATCCTATTCCCTGGTGTATAAAATATGATATAGAAGATTATGAAAAAGATAAAGCAAAAGCGTTGTTGATAGGGATTGAGTGGAGTCTGCGTAAAGAAAAATTAAAAAATCCGCTTCCAGAAGGTATTGATAGATATCACGATATAGTGGATTTCAGTGGTTATAATAGTTCATTATTAGGCTTTATCAAACATATTTACGACAGAACCTTTTTAAACCTTATTTCAGATTTTCCTTTGATACATAATCGTGTTATTGAGCAATCGGTATATGTGGACTATTCAGTATTGATGGATGTTGCATATATGAAATTAGGATATAACTACAACAACCTTCTTAACAAATTAAAGGAAAACGATAGAGAATATTTCTACTTTAAAAAGATAAAGGATGTAAGGATATTTTATGGAACAACAGAATATTCTCCAGTAATATTAATGGATGGCAAAGGAACCTACAATAATCCATGCCCATTAGGTGAAGATAACTTCTCCTTTAAGATGTATATAGAGATAGGTAATCCAAAAGATAGTTATATTACTATAGATCTCCCTTATTGTTTTATGGGGGAGGACGAGACAAAATATGGTATTGGTGAAACTTATCCATCCGAGGAGGAAGAATTTTGTAATTGTTCTGAGAGGATCAAGGAGACGAGATATAAACGAGTATTTGCTGGATTGGGAGATATATCTGGATATGAGATAATGAGGGAGGAGCGGAGGGTAAAAGAGAGTAGAGACGGTTTTGAGGGAAAACAATTTAGTGATATAGATGGAGATGGGGTGGGGTATGAGGGTAGTTGTGCAGAGTGCAAGGGATATATGGATAATTGTCCTTATGTATGGAATGAAGATCAAAATGATATTGATATGGATGGTATTGGAGATTTATGTGATAAAGATAAGGACAATGATTTTATAAGCAAGACGAAGGTAAATGATTTATTAGATTGGAATAAGTTTATCCTTACTGACTATGACAACGATGATCGACCTGAATATATTATTAATCCATTTGAAGAGGTAAATCCTCCAATGCCAGAAAGGTGTGTGAATATAGCTGGGCTCACAACTTGGTATGAAGAGGAAGACTGTGAATATTTATGTAAGAATGAATGCAGAAGGAATTTATTAATGAGTTATAATAGTTATAGATATGAGGCAAAAAAGCAAGGAAAGAGAAACATAGATGATTTAAAGATATATGCCAAACGAGGTAGCAGGATTGGAGGATTATATAGTGACTGTTTAAAGAAGTGCAAAGTTGATAACTGCTCACCTGAAAAAATAGTGATGAGTAAAACTCGTAGAGAGTTACTTTATAATTATTGTATGGATATGAACGGTAAGGGAGTAATTTTTGGGGATAGATGTATAAAATTATTTTGGAATATTCAACAAATAGATAGTGATGGGGATAAAATAGGTGATAGATGCGAAGATGAGGCTTACAACTCTGATATAAAATTAAAGCAGAGTATAGAGATGGGATATTATGACAAGAAAGAGAAGGAAGGATGTCCAAATTTATTGCAAAAATGGGAGGTGAAAAGGATAAATGAGATTGGATATATAAACTTAAGTGGTATAGTAGGTGGCGGATTTATTAATAGGTCTACGGGAATGGCATTTGATTTTGAAAATGATTCATTTGATTTACTTGATTATGGGAATAAATTTTATGAGGCTACAATTGGGGTATGTAAGTGCGAGTTAACAGATAGTGTTTATGATAAATCTCAATGTAGACATCTTTCTCAATGTCCCATAACAATTGATTATAAGGATATAAAAAAAGGGATAAGATACTATAATCCGATAACAACCGGGAAAGAAGGCTATATGGGGGATGATATATGTGATAAGAACTGGTATTTAATAAAAGATCGGCATTATATTGGTTCTGACTCGAGGTATTATTGTGTAAGTAAGGTATTTAAGCAGGTACTCAGTGATGAGATATCTGAATATTCATATTTATGGAAATGGGACTTTAATTTATTTCCTCTTGTGATGGAGAGGATAATAAGAGATGATGGTAATATCATAGATGAGATAAAAGAGGGGGGTAATATAGACCTTCTAAATTACGGAATTGGTGAGGGGAGATATTCTCAAATTCGCATAGCATATAAGAGAGATGACGAGGGAAAATACAAAGAGTATTTTGTAGACGGATGTAAAAAGAATGCTAATAATGACTGCATAGGAAACTGGGTGGGCTTTCTACCAGAAGGAGAGGAATGGAGATGCGTGTATGATTTTCCAGATATATGGGATGTTGATTTGAGAACATTATATAAAAGGAGTAATCCTGTGGTAATAGACTTTGGGAATAAGTTTGGTCATATGCCTCACTGGGATGTGCCACCTTATGAGATAGACATAAAGTTTGATAAGAAGATAGTAATGTTCTTTGACCCTGCTGATAGGACAAAAAATGATGGTAAGATAGTGGCAATATTTGACCCTGTGAAGGGGAAGATAATAAGATATTTCAGGTCAAATGAAGGGAATAGTGTATATCCCAGAGCGGGGCTTGAAGATTTTTCTGTTGCAGTAGGATATAATAGTCTGAGGAATATGGGTCTGGGTGAAGATAGCAGGATAAG
>JBMFOP010000035.1:0-12257 GCA_049969675.1 Myxococcota bacterium
TTAAAAATATAGAAAGTGCTAAAGATAAAAATGAAGCTGAAATATTATTATTTAAGGTAAAATCAGGATATGAAGAAGTCATGAAACTTTTGAAAGAAAAACGGAAAATTGCTCTAAAAGAAGGTAATTTGAAGAAAGTAGAGGAGTATGGATTGGCTCTGAAAGAATTGAAGAAGTTTGAGAAAATGTTGCCGGTCCTGTTTAAGATGTTTGTGTTTGATGCTCCGGAGAAAGGGTTTGTGCTTAATGCCTCTTTGTTTGAAAAACGCTATTATCCGTCCTTTGAAAAGATGTTGAGAATTTTCAGGCCTAACCCTCTGCGATTTGTTCTAAAAATGGATGTGATGAAATACCTGTCACCTAAATTTTGATATGTTAGGGTTTAATAAATAATGAAGAAACCGGGGTATCCTAATCTTAAAAATGTGAATTTGTCAATCCAGAATCTTTATTTACAAACACCTGGCTTTTAAGAGGTAGATTATTTTGTACATCAGTGGTGCAAAAAAGTTTAAAAAGTTCTTGCCATAAATAAAAGTTTGTGCAAGATTTTTACTTACTTCACGAGGGAGAACAATGACTCAATTTACACATCTTCATTTACATACACAATATTCATTTTTAGACGGTGCCATCAAGATAAAGGAGTTGATGAAGAAGATAAAAGAGAAGGGTATGAATGCTGTTGCCATAACTGACCATGGCAATCTTCATGGGGCAATTGAGTTTTATGAGGCGGCAAAGAAGAATGATATAAAGCCAATAATAGGATGTGAAATATATCTAAACCCGGATGGCTCTTATAGAGAGAAGAGACCAGATTCTAAGAGAAACCATCTGCTGCTTCTGGCTAAGAATAAAGAGGGCTATAAGAATCTGATATATCTTGTCTCAAAGGCACATCTTGAAGGATTCTACTATGTCCCGAGAATTGATAAGAAGATACTGAAAGAGCACTCTGAAGGGCTTATAGGCGCATCTGCCTGTCTGGCTGGAGAGATAAATAGTCTTATTTCTGTAAATAAGATAAAGGAGGCAGAGGAGGTTGCACTTGAGTATAAAAATATCTTTGAGCCAGACTCTTTTTATATTGAGATTATGCGCACAGGTCTAAAGGAACAGGATAATAACAACCCCATTCTGATTGATATTGCGAGGAGAAATAATATCCCCTTACTTGCGACCAATGATTGCCACTATCTTGAGAGAGAAGATGCCAGGGCACACGATATTTTGCTCTGCATTCAGACAGATTCAACTGTGGATGACACAGATAGGCTTCACCACGATACAGATCAATATTATGTTAGAAGTCCGGAGGAGATGAGAGGGCTCTTCTCTGACATCCCTGATGCAATTGATAATACGATGAAGGTGGTTGAGATGATAGAACTGGAGCTTGAACTGAATAAGCCGATGCTACCAGATTATGATGTCCCAGAAGGGTTTACACGAGAAGGATATCTTGAGCATATTGCCAGAGAGGGCCTCAAGAACAGACTAAAAAAGATAAAACCAGTCGCCTCTGAAAAAGAGTATTTTGATCGTCTGGAATATGAACTGAAGATAATTAATGAGAAAGGTTTTGCAGGATACTTTCTGATAGTTCAGGACTTTATAAATTTTGCGAAGAGGAACAATGTCCCGGTGGGACCGGGGAGAGGTTCGGGGGCTGGTTCACTTGTTGCATATTCAATAGGGATTACCGAATTGGACCCCCTGCGATATGGTCTGTTATTTGAGAGATTTCTAAATCCCGAACGAAAGAGTCTCCCTGATATTGACACTGACTTCTGCAAGGACAGGAGAGAGAAGGTGATAAATTATGTCCGTGAAAAATATGGTGATGATAGGGTATGTCAGATAGCAACTTTCTCTGAACTTAAGGCAAAGTCCATAATCAAAGATGTAGCCCGTGTCCTCTCTATACCCTTTGCAGAGATAAATGCCATCACAAAGTCGCTCCCCAATCGTGTAGGGGAAAACGAACTCACCGTGGATATGGCAGTTGAACTGGAACCAAGACTCAAGAAGTATAAGGAGCTTGTAGATATCTGTAGAAAACTTGAGGGGCTGAACAGACAGACAGGGATTCACGCCGCTGGTGTGGTCATCAGCAATAGACCACTTATTGAAGTGGCACCATTGGCCCTTGCAAAGTTCTCTTCAAAGTCAAATGGTGATGAAGAGGAGAATGGCAGGCAGAAGGATGAGAAGGCAGTTGTAATACAGTTTATGAAAGATGATGCCGAGAAGGCCGGACTTGTCAAGTTTGATTTTTTAGGGCTCGAGACCCTAACTGTTATCAATAATGCAGTTGAACTTATCAGAGAGAAGGAAGAGGGATTTAAGGACTTTGATATAAATCAGATTCCACTTGATGACAGAAAGGTATTCAAATTGCTCGCAGAAGGCGATACAAATGGCGTATTTCAGTGTGAATCTCCGGGATTTAGGGGTATGTTAAAGAGATTAAAGCCTCAAAAGATTGAGGAGCTAATCGCTGCGCTTGCCCTGTATAGACCAGGGCCACTTGATGCCGGACTCGTAGACCAATATATAAATCGTAAAAATGGGCTTGAGAAGATATCTTATCCACATAAAAAGGTGGAACCTATCCTGAAAGAGACATACGGAGTTATAGTCTATCAGGAGCAGGTAATGAACATCTGTGTCAATCTCTGTGGATGGACCATGGGGAAGGCGGATTCTATCAGGAAGGCGATGGGAAAGAAAGATAGAGAGATAATGCAGAAGCTCTCTGAGGACTTTATAAAGAGCGCAGTTACTGTATCTGCAATGAAAGAGGAGGATGCCAGAAATCTCTGGGAGCAGATTGAGAAATTTGCAGGCTATGCGTTCAACAAATCACATTCAGCGGCATATGCCATCATCTCATATCAGACCGCATATCTCAGAACCCATTTTTACAAGTATTTTATGTGTGCAACACTAAGTAGTGAGATGGGGGATACTGAAAAGATTTCAGATTATCTTATGGACCTGAAGAGAAAGGGTGTAAATATATTACCACCCGATGTGAATGAATCTGAAGAGGGATTCTCCATAGATGAGAACGGTATCAGGATTGGGTTGCTCTGTATAAAAGGGATTGGAAAGAGTCTTGCAGAAGATATCATAAATGAGAGGAAGAGTTGTCGTTTTACTGGCTTTGCAGATTTTGTGAGGAGGATAAAGCCCAACAGAAAGGCACTGGAAGCTCTAATCTACTCCGGGGCACTTGACTTCTGTAAAGTACCAAGGCCTGTTATGATCGCCAATATTGACAGGGCATTAAAAATTATTCAGTCCTCCGAAAAGAAGAGTAACAGCCTCAGCCTCTCTTTTGATTGCAAAGACGATGTGGAGTTTGAGTTTGAAAATATTGACCTGAGGCTCTCTGATGCACAGATCTTAAAACAGGAGAAGGATGTAATAGGCTTTTATGTCTCTGAAAATCCCATTCTACGATTTGTAAAGGAGATCCGTAAATTTGCACCTAATACCCTGAGTGAGGTCCACAACCTTGAAAACGGTTCTGATGTGAAGGTTGGGGGGATGATAATAAAGGTAAATATAAAGGTTGGAAAGAATAAAGAGAGATATGCCACATTATTTATTGAGGATGATACTGGTTCTGTAAATGCCTATCTCCCTACAAGGGTCTTTGAGGCAGCTCAGAATATTCTTAATACCGAATATCCTGTGATAATCTCTGGAACGGTAAGCATAATGGATACCGAATCTGAGGAGGCTGGATTAAGACATACAGTCAGGATAAATGTCAGAGAGATAACCCCCTTAAATGAAATGAAAAAACAGACAGTCAAACAGATAGTGCTGGATATCCCGGTTGTCGGGTTTGAACAGAAGAAACTCTTTGATTTGAAGAAGGTAATTACACTATTCCCGGGTAATACTTCGGTGAATATCCTCTTCAGAAATGATAGCGGAAGGACCATCTATCTCACGCTACCAGAAGAATTCAATGTAAATAATACAGATCAGTTTTTAAGTTCCATAAGAAGGGTCAGTGAGGCAATTATTGTGAAGAAGTTGTAGTCTTCCCTGTAAAATCCCCCTTAGAACCCTCCTTTCGGTCAAGTCTTAGACCAAAGAAATATAGAAAGAGCATAGATAGAATAAGTGAGGCAATAAAAATAACTTCATAATGCCATTCCTTACTGATTAAAAACATTATTGGTCCTATTGTCATAGAGACCAGAAGTCCGGCAGGTATCAGCAGAATAAAGAGTATGTATGAAAAGAGAGAAGTATGGTTGTAGAAAGTTATTGCGAGTATTGTTATAAGGACAAATATAGATAGGAACAGGATCCTGTTCGGGATATTCAAAATAAAGTCATATATTTTGTTACTCATTTTTAGGTTTTTTCCGTTCAATTATTGCATAGGCTATTCGTGTCGCAATGGAGTTGGCTCGCCTTAAGTGTGATAGAAGTTCAAGGTGAATTGAACTTGTATTCAGACTCTCCTTAAGCCCTTTGTGCAGCCTCTCAATATGTGCCTCCTTAAATTCACGCTCTTTCTCAGATAGTATCTCTTTGTGTCTTATCGCCTGTCTGGCGAGTTCCTCAGAATCGGTATCAAATGCGGTGATTGATAGTCTGAATCCCTCCATTACATCCCTGTGAAACTCAAGAAGCTCCCTCTTCCCATCTTCAGAGAAGTGGTACCCCATCTTTATCATCTTCCTTGCCATCTCAAGGATGGTGCGGTTTATCAAATCACCGATATTCTCAAGGTCACTTATGAATGAGATGAGGTCAAACTCCATTCTCGTCTGTTCTCTGGTAAAGAAGGATTTATCAATGTTGACAATATAGAATTTTATCTCCCTTTCAAGGATATCTACCTTATTATCTCTCTTTTGAATGTCCTCAAGCAGGTCCATATCGTGTTCCAGAAATACCTTTAGTGTATCTCTGAGCATTGATTCAACTATTGAACACATCCTCATAATCTCTCTTGAGGCATAGCCGAGGGCAAGTGCTGGTGTTATGAGTGCAGAACGGTCCAGATATTTGGGGCGGAATTGCTCCTGAGCATTCTCGGATTTTGTAAAAAATCTCTTCAAAAGATTTGCAAATATGGTGGAGAATGGCAGCAGCAGGAAGGCGATTGTAACATTGAAAATCGTATGGGCATTTGCTATCTGCCTTGCCACATCTGTATCCGTCTGTTTGATTAGTTCAGCAAAATATGAAGTAAATGGGTAAAATATCAACACACCTAAGACCTTGAAGAGTGTATGGGCAACCGCCGTCCTCTTCCCATTTGCATCTGAGCCAATCCCCGCCAGAAGGGCCGTAAAGCAGGTCCCAATATTGGCACCATATATAAATGGGATGGCGACCTCAAGCGTCATATTCCCACTTATGGCGAGAGAGATAACTATACCCAATGTGGCGGCGCTGGAATGGATGAGTCCGGTGATAATGGTAGAGAATAAAAGACATATCAGTTGATTCTCGCCAAAATATTTCAGTATGACAGAAAATAGCTCTGAGCTCTGTAGCGGCTCTGAACAGTCAATCAGGACCTTTATTCCATAGAATATCAGACCGAAGCCGAGTATCAACTGCCCGACAAATTTGTTTCTATATCTCCTGCCGAAGAAAAATAATCCAAATCCAATGGCTACCAGCAGTAGCGAAAACTTATCCAGACGGAAACTGATTAGTTGAACTGTCAGTGTCGTCCCGATATCCGCCCCTAAAAGGATGGGCATTGCCTGAGTAAGGGATATCAACCCTGATTGAGTAAGACCTACGAGCATCACGGTCATTGCCGTAGAACTCTGAAGAACAACGGTAAAGATGGCCCCCCAGAACATCCCGAAGAATCTATTTGAGGTAAATTGTTGAATAACAAGTCTTAGCCTTTCGCCAGCAAAGTGCTGTATTGCCTCTTTCAGGAAGTTGAGTCCCAGAAGGAAGATAGCAAGGCCACCGGAGAAATTTATTATAATTTCAAGCATTGAGAGATGAATTCACGAGGAGATTATTGCTTCTTAATCCACTGGTCCACATCACCATCGCCATTCTTATCAATCCCGATTCTATCAATGGAGCCTTTATCATCATAATATTCAAAATAGTCCATCTTCCCCTCCATCTTGGTTGAGATCTCTTTTCTTACAATCTTCCCCTTCTCAAAGTATTTTATTATATCTGGCTTCCCATCCCAGTTGAGGTCCATCTCCTGTCTGACAAGTTGACCCTTTTCTATATAATTGGTGGTATCAAAACGTCCATCAAAGTCAAAGTCAATCATCTCCCTTATGACCTCTCCCTTATCATTGAATATCCTGACCATATCCACCTTTCCATCATGATTGAGGTCAAACTCCTTCCTTACCACCACCTCTACTGGCTTACCGTCTTTTTCCACCTTTTTATAGTACTCCCAGATATCTGGTTTATTGTCTCCATTGAGGTCGTATGTCTTAAAAGGTAAGCCATCAACCTCTGATCTGCCAGTCTGTTCGCTGGCGATTGAAGACATATTTTGTGTGGTGGTGGCCTCTCTCCTTGGGCAGGCAATAAAGATTGTAATGACCAGAAATATTAAGAGAAGATTTCGCATTATATCCTCCTGTCTCATTTCAAATGACTTTATTTAGTCATTTTATAGTTACCGGATAGTAACGGCTATTTCTGAGTTTGTCAACCAGTTCCTTCTCTGAATTTATCTTTCCAGAGAAGATTGTGGCATACCCACCCAGATTCTCAAAATCTGTCTTAGTAGCACTCCCCGCAGTCATCGGTACTCCGAGTCTGAGCGCCGCATCATAGGCAAGCATATTGGCAGTCTTATCGGAATAACCCGATTCTACTTCAATGGCTGTCAGTCCCTCTATATTGAAGAGTCCATCTCCAAGAGTTATATCCACATCTTTGCAATATGGATGTGCAGCCACAATCGCTCCGCCAAACTCATTCACCATCTGAATAGCCCTATCAATGGAGAGATTCTCCTCCTTAAATTTTATCAGTGTCTTCGGCTCCGGTAGATAGATTAACATATGACCCCTGTTTGTGTGTATCTCCGCCCCAAAGAGAACCACCACCCCGATCTCCCTTCCATATTCTTTGAGCCCTTCGCTATCATCATAATAACCATCATCTGTAAAAACCAGTCCGTCCAGAAGGGTATTCTTCACACGGGCGATTATCTCTTTTGGCTCAAGAGGTGAATCCCTTGTGTGATTGGAATGTACATGTAAATCTATTAACATAAATTCATACCTCTTGCTGAATAATATATATATTTTGCTAAATTTCAAGTGATTTCAATATACAATATAATTTTTACACCGCTGCCCAGAATAATCTGCTTTGAGTAGTTAACTATTTACCCCCAACAACTGAAATCACTTTGCTCCCTTATCAACCTTCGTCTCCTCTACCACCTTATAAAACTAAAAATTTTGTAGAATTTGCTTACGCCAATCATAGATTTGTCCAGAGATACTAATTTACTTACTCATAGGAGGTCTCCTTTCAGGGTTGTTTGATTGACAAAATAATTCTACACTACCGAAGCTTCCATATAAACAATTTATTTTGGACAGATGTGATATTTTTAAGAATCAGTATTTTTAGGTTGAAAAACTATATTATTCGTTTAAAATCATTCCTGACTTATTTAGGAGGGTAGGATTAATGCCGAGTATAATGGACCTCGTAAGGGAATATTCAGAACTTGAGATTAAGAGAAATGAACGGGGTGGGATGCTTGATCCTCATTCAGAGATTAGGTATCAGGCATTAAAATTCTTTCTGGAATTTGACCTCTTCCCTATGCCGATACAGAAGCCGGTTGAGACATATAAGTACTATGAGAAGAAGAAGGAACCCTCTTCAGATGAGATCAAGAAGCCCGTAGAGGTCAAGCAAACAGTAGAGGTTGCTCAAAAGGATATTATTGAAGAAAAGAGAGAGGAAAGAGAAGGTTCAGAGTCCATATCAACTGCCGCCCCTGAACCAGTATCTGACATCCATAAGACTACTCTGCAAGTAGAAGATAATACTTCTACAATCAATCCACAGGTTGAGCCGATTTCTCAAATAGAAGAGGCAGTTGTTGTAGAAAATATCCCTACCATTGAAAATACAGAGGTCAACACCCCTGAAAAGGGTGAAGACGCAATTACCGGGGAGGCAGAGGTTCTTGAGATGGTAGATGCCATTGATGGAGCGGTTGATAGTATTATTGTGGCTGATACACCAACTTTAGAGAATTTAGAACAGAGAGGGGGTTCAGAACAGAGCCCGATTCATCTCTCTAATCCAGTAGAGGAAGTGGTTTCAAACACCGCTACAAACAATTTCGGAGAGATTAAAACAGAGGGTGTAGATCTCATCTCACAGATTGATAATGCTATTGAGAATGCCATTCAGCCCGATGAGAAGATAGATAATCAGGTACAGATACAGGAGAGTGTAATGCCTTATATGCCGGAGATAAAGCCAGAGCAAAACAATGTGGTTATCCCCGAGATCCCGCCGATAGAAATGACTCAGTTATCAGATATTTTGACGGAGGTCAGTCATCCAATTGAAGAGAGCCATCAGGAGAAGACAATAGATATTGAGGAACTCCTTAATCCCGCTCACCTTGCTATGGAACCTGCTACAGAGACATCAAATCCAGTACTAAATATTGAAGAGATTATTTCATCCGGTGAACAAGTAGATGGGAGAACATATGGGCAGAGTCAGACTCCACCCAGATCACCTCAGATAGATTTTTTAAGTGGCATAGGTCTATCCTCTGAATCCGCAAACCCACCAATTCAAACACAGGTAGAGGAGATACTGCCTTCTGATATACTTTCTGAGGTACCCCCTTCCACCATATCTTCTCAGATGAGAGTCTTTGTTCATTCTCCTTCAAAGGCGGCTGTTCATCTGATAGATGGGGATGCAAGAAGAGGAATCATTAAGGAACTCAATGATTCACAAATGGAGGTAGAGCTCTTTGAGGATGAGACAATGCAAAATTCTATAAAGATTCCAACCTCGGAGATTAAAGCCATTTTTATTATGAGGCATAGCGGTGAGTCAATTACAATCCCGGATAATGGCGTAAAGATAAATGTCAGATTTAAAGATGACAGGTCTATATCTGGCATATCCAGTGATTATTCTGAGAGTGCAGAGGTATTTACCCTCCTCCCTGTTGATTCAATCCAGTCGGCAAGGCTTATACTTATTTATAGAGGTTTTGTAGATTCTGTGGAGGTGATATGAGATTCTGCTCCATCCTGTTATCACTGCTGATAATAATATCTCTTTTGAGTTGTTGTCATCACCATAGACACCATAGTAATGTATCTTTTGGCTTTATTTTTGCCCCTATTTCAATTGGTAGAGCCTCCTATCAGGTATATGTGCACGACGACCATATTCACGATGAATTCTGTGGACATCCAAGGAGATGGTATAATGGTAGATGGGTCTATTTCTACAATGGTAGATGGGAATACTACGATTATGAAGAGCAGGTCTATTACTACATCCCTTCAGAACTGTTGGAGGGAGAGGGTGAGTGATATTAATTCTTATATAGCCTCGGTAAAGAATCGTGTAGATCTCTATATTGAGCAATATTATGCAAAGAGAAGAGATAGAATACCTGAGAGACTTTTAGAGGTATTAAGTTATGCCATATTCCCGGGTGGGAAGATGCTGAGACCGGCGCTTTTGTGTGGGATGTGTGAGGAGATGGGTTCTGATTCGTCTATGGCGCTTCCGGTGGCAGGTGCGGTTGAGCTTATTCATACATTCTCCCTTGTACATGATGACCTCCCCTGTATGGATAATGATGATTATCGCAGAGGTAGAGAGACTGTTCATAAAAGATATTCAGAGGGATTGGCTCTTTTATCCGGGGATGCAATGCTTGCAGACGCATTTGGAATAATCGCCAGTTCGGTGGAGCTGGGAGATAATATAAAAAATAGGATTGTCGGACTTGTCTCAGAGTATATCGGTTCATCTGGTATGATTGGAGGACAGGTGCTGGATATAGAGTATCAGATGGGGAAGCGCCCCGCGGATATTGATAGGATAATAAGACTTAAGACGGCAAATATGTTCATCCTTTCTGTATTGTCTGGGGCAATTTGCTCAGGTAGAGAATTCAATGAAAAGGAGTTTATAGATTTTGGTGAGAATTTTGGCTTTCTTTTTCAACTGACAGATGACATTCTGGACCTCTACCAGGATAAGAGGGGGTCACTCAATATAGTTGAGATTGAGGGTTTTGAGAAGGTCTTCAACAGGATTGACGAAAAGTATAGAAATATAATCCACTTTATTGAAAGGTCCAGTCTAAATATGGGGATTGTGCGTGGGATTACAGAACTGGTTGTAAAAAGGGTTCAAAATATTAGAGAGACGCATAATATTTAATTAAGTTGAAGGCGATTAATGGCTTTGACAAACAGAAAATTTCTTATTAAAATAGCCCTCATTAAGGAGTAAACCATGGTCAGAAGCGAAATTTTTGTAGAATGTACAAAGGAGCATTTCCTTGATACGGTCTGGAATTTTAAAGACTATCCACAATTCTTAAAGGAAGTAAAATCAATAGAGGTAAAAGATCTGGGAGAGAATGAGAGAGAGGTTACATATGAGATAGACCTGATAAAGAGGGTTAGATACACCTTGAGGATGAAGAGGTCTGCAAACAGGATTGAATGGACATTTGTAAAAGGTGATATGATGAAGGATAATAGGGGTTCATGGGAGGTTGAGGAGGTCCCTGATGGGAAGACCAGGGTAATATATCAGGTGGATATCAAGTTTGGTTTACTTGTTCCCGGCTCCGTTGTAGATATGCTTACAAAAGTTAATCTGCCTCAGATGCTAAATGCATTTAAGTCTCAGGCGGAGAAGAAGTAAAGGAGACTCAAAGATGTTGGTAGAGATTGATGTAGGTACCAAACTCAAAAGATTTAGAGAGACTATGAATATGAGTCTTCAGATGCTCGCAAAGGAGTCTGGTGTCTCAGAGCAGTTCATCAGTGATATAGAGAATCACAAGATCAGCCCACCGCTCGGTACACTAACGAGGATTGCCAAAGCCCTCAATATTAAGGTCGGTAGATTCTTTGAAGAGGGTCCCAGAAAGGCATATTCCCTCGTCAGGAAAGATGAGGGCGGCTATATGTCAAAATTTCAGGGGAAGAATATGGAGAGTATGGGCGTTCAGTATCTCTCCCTCGGATTTGAGAAGCGTGAGAGATTGATGGAGCCCTTTCTGGTGACTCTAACGGAGGAATCAAGGAGTCATAGTAAGGTGAGCCTTACGCATCCAGGTGAAGAGTTTATATACATCATTGAAGGAGATATTGAATTTGAGATAATGGGTAGGACCGAGATTCTGCATAAGGGAGACTCTGCATACTTTGATTCATCAATGCCGCACTCAATCAAGCTTGCATCCGGCAAGGTTGCTGTATATCTTGCAATTTTTGCGGATAAATAGTATATAAATATTATCAACCTGATTAAGGAGTTATGATTATGAAGAGAGCCGTTATTATGATGATTATCTTTCTGACAATTATCTCCGGGTGTAACAGGCAGAAGTCTCTGGTTGAGGAGGGAGATAAATTTAGAGAGGAGGGAAAATTTGATGAGGCGATTGCCAGATATAGCGAGGCACTCAAGATGGATGAGAAATCAGAGTTTGGCTCAATGGCAAGGACCGGACTCCTGATGTCAATGTACAATAAGGCAGAGAAGGTTGAAAAGGAAGGTGACCTCAAAAAGGCATTTGAGCTCTATGACCAGTGGCTGAATGCAAATCCAGAGGAAGATAAAAATAAAGCCAAAGCAAAGATAGTAAGTAATGCAGAACAGGCGACAATAAGGGTCCTTTCCAGACAGATAAATGAAGAATCGCTCAACCAGATCAAATTCCTCGCAGATATCATCTTGAAATATGACCAGTCAGCCTTCAAAAAGGCGGTCTGGAATGCACTTATGGCATTTAATCAGAAGAATGTAGAGATGTTTATAAACAACTACAAAGATGCATCAGAGAAGAAGCCCAAACTTATTTATGAACCATATAAGACATTACTGGATTTCTTTGACCAGAAGGTAATGGAGATGCTCGCCGCTCAATCACAGCAGGAGCCTGTTGAACAGAAAGCCGCACCAGCCAAGAAAGCCGGTAAAAAGAAGTAGTATATTCCCGGTCTCTTCTGTTGTATCAATAT
>JBMFOP010000035.1:12356-28452 GCA_049969675.1 Myxococcota bacterium
AATATTATCTCTGGACAAAAGATTAGTTGGCGCAAGCAAATTTTACAGATATCTTCAAATCATTAACTTTGCAAACGGTGAAGAAGAATAGGGCTGATAAGGGAGCAAATGGATTTAGTTGTTGGGGGTAAATAGTTAACTGTTCAAAGCAGATTATTCTGGACAGCAGTGAATAAAGATTTAAAGGGATTAAAATCCATCTTGAATAATTTAATAAAGATTCTGAATGTTTGTTTTTATAACACCTTAAAGCCTGATTGTTCTATTCAAGAGCCAGAAATCCAATAAAAAATTTTCATATATCACTTTGTCAATACAGATTTTATCTTTGACTCAAATGTAATATCTTTATCCCTTCTGTCATCA
Organism: Myxococcota bacterium; assembly: GCA_049969675.1. Lineage (GTDB taxonomy): Bacteria > Myxococcota > SpSt-1050 > SpSt-1050 > SpSt-1050 > SpSt-1050. The sequence goes on from JBMFOP010000035.1 coordinate 12,723, forward strand.
ATCTTGATATGTGTGGAGATCCTCTCTATACCGAGGGCGGCATATCTGTTGTGAATACTCTCAACCAGTGCAAATACATCTTTAAATTCTCCGATTATGCAGGTGCCCATAGGTGTCAACTGAAATTGGAGGCCGGATCTCTTTATCTCTTCAAAAGATATTTTCACATATTTTGATAGTGAGACAGAATTGGTACCAAGCGGGACGATGGTTAATTCAAACATAGGCATTATTCTACCTCCTGAATAATATATCTAAATAGCACTTTTTTCTATCTTCGTAAATCCAACAAATGTGACTTTCTTCACTTCATAATGAAGAAAATTGATTATTGAGATAAAATTAAAGACCTTTAATATGTAGTTTTGGAACCAATTTCATATGTTATTCAAGGTAGTTACATCCACAACCTCCATTGTCCTTTGCCTCTGTAGTAACATTTGTTCCATCCTGAGATGTTGTTGCATCCGTTCCTGCATCATTGATCTGCTGGCCTATCGCCTTCCCCTTTAACCGAACAGTCAATGAACTATTCTTATCATCATCAGATGTAATCATAAGGGTTGCAGATTTATTCCCAACGGTATTCGGAGCAAATCCAATGGTGATATGGCAATCAGTATCTACTTCAAGTAACCTCTGAGAACATTTATCCTCTACGATGCTGAACTCTTCTCCAGTCTGACTGAGTTTTACCTCTGTGATATTTACAGCAGAGATTCCTATACTTGAGAGTCCAACTGTTTTATTCTCTGCCTTTGTATTTATTAGCACCTCATAAAAGTCTAATTCACTGGCATTGTCGCTGAGTGATAATCTCAATGTTCTTTTTGCCACTGTGGTAAATTTGAATTTGTATAAATTCTCCAACATATTCCCGGCTCTGTCGGATACATTCATAACATTTACGACATACTCTGTGGCCGGTTTTAACTCAGAGAGTGGTCTGATAAATACTCGCCTGCTTACAGGGTCATATCTTACATCCGCAGATATGATTTCTGTACCACTCTCCATTATGTAGAAGTTGTATGTCCCGATTGTATTGGTGCTCAGCTCCTCATCAAAGAGGACCCATATCTCCGGGAGATATGTATTGTCTGGATTTGGCTGCGTATTAAATCTGATGTTTTCGGCATTATCTTCTGGATAGGTCTTAACTATTGATGGGGGAGTAACATCTGTCCCTTTTATCTCAATTGATACAGTTGCCGGACTGCTCTCAACTCCACTAACAACCGCTGTATAGGTAAAGATATCGCTTCCAGTATTATCCGGGGCAGTATAGACTACATCCAGAAGGTTCGGCTTTATTGAACCAAATTTTGGGTATGTAAGAATCTTGAATGTGGGCTTCTTGCCAGTCACCTCTCTCCCAGAAAGTGAGATAGTCGTTGATGTCCCAATATTTACAGTAACTCTCTTATTATCTGCTGAGAGCCCATTTATTTTACTTGCAACAATATTTGTAGGTGTAACCTCTTTCGCAGATGGGAAGTGAACCTCTGCCTGATTGCTAATAACAGTCCCGCTTACAAGATTGCTCTTCGGCTTTACACTATAAGATACACTCCCTTTCTGACCTGTCGGGAGTTCTCCAATCTGCCATTTTAGAAGTCTTGATGCAGGTGAAAAAGTTCCATTGTCATTGATTTTCAAAGTGGTCTCGTCCAGATTCTCATCAAGTTCATTTAAGATAAATACATCAAATGCTGTTCCGGTTCCGGTATTCTCATATTCAATCGTATAGGTAAGAATCTCATCTGGAAGTATGTCACCATCAGGAGATACATAGATAGCATTTGGGTCGTGAGCCTCTACAATCTCAAAGTCATCCAATCTACATACCCCCACCTCATTCGTAGGGGCAATAAATGAGGGTTTCTTACAGAGGTCGTCATCCTTCTCCACACACTCTCCATTTACACATTTTGTATTTCCAGTGCAATATGTCCTGTAAGATGCAATGGCATAAGTACCTGTTGTCTTATTGCAGATGGTTGTAAAGACTGTATCAGCACCATAGAAGTAATAACCAAGGATACTCCAGTTACACTCCTTCTTGTCCTCTGTGCATATATGCTGATTTGGATTCTCAAGACACTCTTTGAGACATTGAGCAACATCAACCGCATAACTGACCCCCGGAACATCTTTATATGCATTGAGACAGTTAATACAATCTGCCGTCTCTTTACCCTTTGACTTTGCACAGGAGGCACAGTTTAAGGCACTGGATGCCATATTATAGGACTTACTCGCTGCCTCTCCAATCCATCCGGGGACTTTATTTATTGTACAGTTGACCTGACATCTTGCCTCGGTAAGACTATGACTCTCAGTCCATTTTCCAAAGGATGTAAATGAGTCGTCAGAAGAATTGGTTGTATATCCACCTTTTGTATTGAACTTTGTATATACAGAGCCCTGCATCTGTTCTGCAAAAACGGGTAGATTATCAATCTTCTTTATCATAAGTGGAGTATAATCTTTTGGGTCCATCAGATAGAGTATTGTAATAGTTCTGTTCTGTGAAAGTATTAACTTTTGACCCACTTTATTCCAGAGATAACCGAGATTGATTGAATAGTCCAATAACTCCTTTACATCGCTGTTGCCTGATAAAAATTTATTTATATCATTTTCATCCATATCTGACCTGACCAATATCTCTCTCTCCTCGTAATTGTAATATTTCTCTGGATCATAGTTTGAAAAAATATTATCCCCAATTAGATTTGCTACAATCTTTCCTTTCACATCTGGCATACCCCACGGGATTAGCATCTTGACAAATTGAGCCCCTTTTGTGCCATCTCTAAGGTCATTCAACCTCCAGAAGACCTGAGGGCTCCCATCTCTATCTTTGTATATACCTCCATTTGAGGCATTTAAAAATATCAGATCCGAGGGTACATCCAGAACTATAGCAGCATTTGTAATATCCTCACCTTTAAAATTCTGGTATCTCACCACGATTGTTGCATCCTGCCCCGGATTCATAAAATATGGCACAAAGACATCAAGGGTCGCCTTCCCTGCGGGTCTAATCCCATTTGATAAATCATAATATGCAAGCAACTCCCCGCCACCTACAGTGTCCGGCTCAACCCAGATTATATCCACTTTATCTTTGTCGTGCATATTATTATAGTAACTTCTAAGATTTGCACTTCTCGCCCCAACTGTCTCAGAGACGGCATAGGTTTTTGAAAAGCCGTCCTCTGATTTTCTTACATAGACACCAACGGTTTTTTGAAGAGAATTATCCAGAATATCATATGCTATATATATTGCATCGTTCTGATATATTCCAGCTGAGATATTCTGAACATTCTCATCAGGTGGTGTTATTGCCCTTCCAATGGAGAGCTCTTTATTCCCTGGATTATATGTCTTATAGAATACTCTTCTATTTGAAGTCAGCGGGTCAATCTGTGCAAAGAAGATATGTAGTATCCCGCCTGAATCAATTACAAAGTCTCCGCCGGCCCCATAGGTATTCCCGTCATTCAGGATAACAGGGCCAGACCATAGGCTCTGAGAGTAGTGTAAAAGTATTGAATATGAATCTGCATCACCGCTCTTCCCTTTACCACCCATTATAAATATTTCATCGTCTTTCCCTATCTGAATATTTGCTGGACCGGCACCATTCCCATAGGAATTCTCCTGAGGGATTCTGGTGATATCCACTGGTTGAGAAAATGACCTTCCATCCTGCGAGAATGTGTAAAATATGTTAGAAGGTGGCACCTGCCACCCAAATTGTGCATGAAATGCGGAATGTATGCCATCCTTTGAATCAATGGCTAATGACGGCATAAAATCCCAGGTATCCCAACCACCATCCAGCAACTGCAATGCCGGGCTCCAGTTCTTCCCTTTATCAGAACTCATCGTAAAGAATGAGCCGACATTAAAAGATAATCCCACCATAAGATTATCCTTTGAATCTACTGCCATAGAAGTGACACTGCTTGAATCCGGAAAATTCTCTATTCTAACAGCATCTTCCCATGTGGCTCCTCCATCTATAGACCTCCTTACAAAGCAATACCAGTGTGTGGATTGATTGGTTGATATCCCGTATGCGACATATATATTGCCATTTGAATCCCTGACTATCTGGTTACTATAGCCATTGACTATGAATCCTGTTGTATTCGGGTCTGAATCAATCACAGAATAGTTTACCTGAGCATAGGCTGGTGAGGATGAAAAAAATAGAATTAGCGTTAACAATAAAAGACTCAATAATTTGTTCATAGCTGACCTCCAATAAGGTGTGTCGTATTGAATGGTAAGCTAATATTAGAATTCAGTCAAAGAAATAAGTTGTGATAGATTGCACCAAATAGCCTATTTTGATTAATATAGCAGGCCTGCCTCCAATTTTTTTAAAACATATTCAACATCTCTTAACAAATTCATAAGAAGAACCATTTTCAAATATACTATCAATCATTTACTATTGTGGAGAAATGCAAATCAATTAGATACGGACAGATTGCTTTAAATTGTCATCTATCTGATAATTTTGTTCTTGAATTGTGATAAATAATAATGTAACCTCCCCTCCACAATGGCAAAGATTATAATTTATAAATCTGAGAGCAGAAACAAGGTTTTGGTGGTTGATAAGATTGAGAGGAGTGGTTTGAAGATTAAGCAGGTAATTAGTGAATTGAATTTCAAAGGACCTACCTTGTTTTTGAATAACGAGAAGACAGAGGATTTTGAGTATAGTCTAAAGGAAGAGGATTTATTATTTATATTTACTTAACCGAGTAATTAAAGAGGAGGTTTTTTTATGTCAGTACCGTTTCCATCAGAAGAGTGGGTAGCAAAATACAGGGATGCAATCAACGCGAGCGCAGATTATAAGGTTGCAGCCAAAGATTGGACCTATGGTGTAATTGCACTCATCTGTAAAGCCAAGCCACCATTTTTAGAGAAGGATATCGGGATATGGCTTGACCTTGAGAAGGGTGTATGCAGGGAGGCAAAAATTGTAATACCAGAGGAGGCAGCAAAGGCGCCGTTCTGTATTACAGGCGAATATGATAGATGGAAGGCTGTAGTAAAGGGTGAGCTTGAGCCAGTCAAGGGGATGATGCAGGGGAAGCTCAAACTAAAGGGGAACCTGCCAACAATAGTGAGATTTGTAAAGGCGGCTCAGGAGCTTGTAAAGGCGACAAATGTAATTGATACAAAGTTTCTGGATGAGTGAGGAAGAGATGAGTTATACAGAGGAACTTAACTTTATTCACTTTACCCCAACAAAGATTCTATATGGAATCGGGATAGTAAAGGATATAGCCGTTGAGTTAGATGCACTCGGTTGCAAGAGGGCACTTCTGGTCACAGATAGGGATTTGAGTCAGCATACAGAGATTGTGAAGATGGTAAAGGGTTATCTGGGCAAAAATTGTGCTGGCGTTTATGATGAGGCGGTTCCAGACAGCGGATTACACATTATAGATAAAGGGGCAGAGTTTGGGAGGTCTGTAGGTGCCGATGCAGTAGTCAGCCTCGGCGGTGGTTCAGCCATTGATACTGCAAAGGGGATAGCAATCCTCTTAAAAGAGGGCGGGAGTATCTCAAATTATGAAGGTTTTCAGATGCTCAGCAGGAGGCAGACTCCTCATATCGCAATTCCTACCACCTGTGGAACCGGCTCTGAGGTTACATATGTTGCTGTAATAAAAGATTGGGAGAACAATAGAAAATTGCTCTTCGGTGATTACAACATTATTCCAGATGTAGCCATTCTGGACCCAACTCTCTTAAAGAGTCTTCCCTCAAAGCTGGTTGCGGCAACTGGAATGGATGCCCTCACGCACGCAATTGAGGCAATTACATCTCCGCAGAGACAACCGATCGCAGATGCGCTTGGTCTTCACGCAATAAGGCTTATCAAAAATAATATTGTGGAGGCATCAAAGAGTGAGAGTGTCCGGAAAAGAGGAATTATGCTACTCGCATCAAATATGGCCGGGATTGCATTCTCAAATGCACAGGTTGGGCTTGCACACGCTATTGCTCATACAATCGGTGCAAGATACAAAATTCATCACGGACTCGCAAATTCCATAGTCCTGCCTTATGTTATGAGATTTAACAATGAGGTGGTATTTAAAGAGCAGGCGATGATAGCCGGGGCACTTGGGATTAGAGAGAATCTGAGCGATACAGAGCTCGGGCTCAGGGCGGCAGATGCGGTCTTTGAACTTGCAAAGGGCTGTGGACTTCCAACCAGGTTACGAGATGTAAATGTGCCCGAGAGTGAACTCACAGAGTGCGCTGAGATAGCACTCACCGACGGGGCAATAGTATATAATGGTAGAGCCATTACAGACCCAAATGAGATACTCTCTGTCCTGAAAGCGGCATATTAGATTCTGCTGTCGTAACATCTCAGCAAAATGCAAAGAAGATTTTTTATGGATTCTGGTTTTGGCTATGCCGAATCTGGACATTGAATCTGGCAGGGTTCCCCTGAATACAGAAAGAGATTAATCCATATTTGCTTAAAAGACTGAATCATAGTATATTAAATGTACATTACCTCTCTCCTCAATGGAGCGATATATGGTTAATGTAAGATTTTTCATTATAATATTACTTCTAATCCCCTCTTCAATTATATCGGAGGAGAAATTGCAATTTACAAATACATATAATCCGAGGGTGTTCTCATATACATTAAAAAAAGAAGAGTCAAATCTCTTTTCACTCTTTATTAACTCGTCTCAAGGTGAATATAAAGAGATGTTTGAGATTGATGCCAGGCTCTGCGCAGCGGCGAGATACAATTCAAATATCTATGCTAAAAAAGGGAATATCCCAAAGCGAATTGAGACAACGGCCTTAAGACCTCTCTTATGGTCGTATGGGATATATGACTTTCAATTTCTACCCACGGCATTTGCATACTGGACAGAGGAATCCTTGAAGGACTCATTGAAGAGTTATCTGCATATCATATCCAGAAGGGGATTTTTTAATTGCGGAATAGGGATTTCAGAATTCAAGGAGGAGAAAAAGATAGCCACCATAATATGTACCAAAAGAGTCGTTGAGGCATTTGATATCCCGAAGATTATGACAGTGGGTTCTTATCTCAATCTAAATTTTACGATAAGAACCGGTTATAAAGACCCTATTTTATATTATTCTCCACCATCGGGGGATGTCACCAGGAAGAGACCTGCAATAAGTGAAAAGGGTGAATACTTTGATTCATACCCTCTTGATGGTGGTGAAGGGAAATACCTTGTGCAGATAATGGTTAGAGGAGAGAATGGAGTTGAGCCGGCATTCCTGATACCGATATATACAGGTGTGCCTATAGGTGATATTAAGAGGGAACTTCAGACATATATTAACCTTGAGGATAATACCAAGAATGTCTCGCCAGAAGAGGCAAAGGAGATGCTCTATAAGGCAATAAATTATGAACGCAAAAAGATGCGGCGGGGTACTCTTATACTCAACCCTATACTCTCAAAGATAGCTCAGGAGAAGAGCAAGATGATGGCTGAGAAGCAGTTATTTGGACACGAAGTGACTGAGAAGAGGCTTGAAGATATGCTGAAGGCAAACAATATAAAATTTAGCAGTGTGGCTGAAAATATTGGTTTGAACAGTTCACCCCGAATGGCACACTTTTTATTTATGTCCTCTCCAGCCCACAGAGGGAACATATTGAATTCAATATACAATGAGGTAGGGATAGGTGTTTACAAAGCAGGAGATGAAGACCCGCAGTGGTTTATCACAGAGATATTTATTATGAGTTTGGAGTTTTAATTTGGCAGAGATAATCGTTGCAAAGGAATTTGATGGGATAAAGATAGAGCGGTTTATAAAGAGGCTATATCCCGACTTCCCGATGTCGTTTATATTCAAGTTATTAAGAAAGGGGAAGGTGCGGGTAAATAAGAAGAAGGTAAGCCATAATTTCAGAATTAAGGAGAATGATTCGGTTATCCTTCATCTGCCCCCGGAGAGTCTAATCAGGGGAGAGAAGAATAGATCAGAACCAGTATATAATTTAATTGATTCGGATATAATTGATGAAAACGAACATTTTATTGCAATAAACAAACCTGCTGGATTTGCTGTACATGGAGGGGAAGGTCATATAGAGGATACCTTCTTAAAGGCGGTGCACAATTTTTTAGGCTATAAGGAATCCTCAATGAGATTTCCACCAACCCCTGTTCACAGACTTGATATTGATACATCAGGGGTATTAATTATTGCGAAGAAGTATGAGTTTTTGAGGAAGTTCAATGAGCTGCAACGGGAGAGAAAGGTATACAAAGAGTATATCTGCCTCGTAAGTGGTGAGATGAGAGAGAAGGAGAAAGTGGTAACATCTCCGGTTATAAGAATGGACAGGCCAGAGAATCACTCCGTTGGAGAGATAGGAAGATCCATTTTTAAACTCATTACAATCTCCTCCAGGTTTGCATCGGAGAATAGAATCTTCAGTCTGTTAAGGGTAGAACTCAAGACTGGAAGAACACACCAGATAAGGTCACATCTGATGCAGATTGGATACCCTATCGCGGGAGATAGACTTTATGGTGATACAGAGACAAATAAATGGATTAGAGAGCGGGCTGGATTGAGGAGGCAGTTTTTACACTCTAATTGCATAGATTTTGAATATAATGGATTGAGATTTCATCTGGTAGCACAACTACCGGAAGAGTTAAGAAGGACACTTGAAATACTTGAAATAGATTTTTCAATATAAAATGAGGTGAAATATGAAGAGTCTTTACAGAGCCATTATAGGGAATGAGTTTGTAGATAGCGACGAAAAGATGGATGTAATTAATCCATATAACAACTCCCCTATTACAAAGGTGGCAATCTCAAATGATGAGATGTATCAAACGGCATTAAAAGTCGCTATTGATGCCCAGAAAAAATATTTAAAGATGCCAGTATATGAAAGGTCATCAGTCCTTCTAAGGGCATCTGAGGAGATCTTAAAACTCAAAGAGAGTCTTGCCCGTGTAATCACCCTTGAATCAGGTAAACCCATTAAGGACTCAAGGGTGGAGGTGGAGCGTGCATCCATTGTCTTTAGAACTGCCTATGCCCTTGCGGAAGAGGAGAGGGGGGAGTTTCTCTCACTTGAAAAGAATTCTGCCTCAAAGAGACATTTTGGCATAATCAGGAGATTCCCTCTCGGTATTGGGCTCGGGATAACTCCCTTTAACTTTCCACTAAATCTGGTAGCACACAAGATAGCACCGGCACTGCTTGTTGGGAATGCAATAATTATAAAACCCTCTTCAAAGACACCAGTATCCGCATTGATGCTCGCAGACATCCTGAACAATGCCGGACTTTTACCAGGAATGCTCTCTGTATTGCCTTCACACTCCTATACGGCTGAAAGATTTTTAGTGGAAGCCGATAGAATAAAGTTTTTGACCTTCACAGGCAGTGCAGATGTGGGTTGGAGATTAAAGTCCTTAATCCCAAAGAAGAAGACCTTGCTGGAACTCGGAGGAAATGCAGCGCTGTACATAGATGATGATTCGGATTTAGATAGGGCTGTAAACAGGGCTGTGTATGGGGCATTTGCATTCTCGGGCCAGATCTGTATCTCGGTTCAGAGGATATATGTGCATAGAGGGATATTTGATAAGTTCCTTGAGGCATTTCTTAGAGCCGTAACCGAACTGAAGATTGGTGACCCGCTCTCGGAGAATGTTGATATCGGTCCCATCATTGATGAAAAGAATATCCAGAGAATCTTACAATGGATAGATGAGGCGATTTCAGATGGTGCAAAAATATTAACAGGTGGAGAACAAATTAAAAATATTATTAAACCGACTGTAATAACAGATTCAAAGCCGGATATGAAGGTCAATGCAAAAGAAGTATTTGGACCGGTGGTCACAGTAGAAAAGGTTGATTCCATTGAAAATGCCGTTGATATGATTAATAACTCAATATACGGACTTCAGGCGGGAGTCTTTACAAATAATATAAAAAAGGCATTCTTTGCCTATGAGAGTATAGAGACTGGAGGGGTGATAATCAATGACATCCCCACATTCAGATCAGACAATATGCCTTATGGGGGAGTAAAGGAATCAGGTTATGGCAGAGAGGGAGTTAGATATGCAGCAGAGGAGATGACCGAGCAGAGGCTATTGGTGTTGAATCTGGATATATGAAGAGGCTTACTCTCATCCTAATATTTTTAGTTATTCCATTCAAACTATTTTCAGCCCCACAATTTATAGAGGTTGAGTTAAAGACAACCAATCCCATTGGCTATTCTCATCCGATTATAATAAGAGTCTGCTCTTTTCTTACGATTATCTAAAAATTTTCTACTGGATTTAAGATACTTACTCACGATATCCCCTTCTTTGATGAATTTTCAATTGCATATTCTTCATTTAAGTCCTCATTTTCTGATAGTTATTATGCGAGAGATGCATTTTATCTCTCTTTAGAATACAACCTCTCAATATATAAAGATATACTTCATTTAGCCACTTTCTCAGATTTTACTACTATCTATTCCAAGAATTATAAAGATAAGAAGATGTACTATCTGGGCGCAGTGGATGGTGGAGAGGCTTCTAATTCTGGATATATTCCTGTTCAAGGGTGACTATGTAGAGGCAATAGCCTTCAATGGCAGGAGAGACCACCTATTTCTCTTCTCAGCAGGAAAGGTATTCTGATTGAACAGTTCTTGACATTTGTGAGGTTGGATATTATATTTGCAGATTGTGTGCAGTCGTGTCATTAAATTTATAATCATATTACCAATCCTTTTACACTTCAATCTCTTTGATCTTCTACACCCCGCGCATAATTTTGATTTGAGAGATAACTGCCCTATATGCCAGTTCCATTCTTACCAGAATAATGCAGATGAGGTAGAGGGTTCTCCGTCAAATTATCAGAAGAGAGAGAGAGATGAAGAGCTAATACTTTACCAGAATACAGAGTTAGAGAATCACGAATCCACTACAATATATATTCGCGGACCTCCCAGGAACTAATAATCTTAAAAAATTATATTCTCAAACTATTTCAGGAGGTTATATTATGAAGTTTTATCTTACATCTTTATTGATTTTATTATCACCATTGGTTGTTATTGCACAATCCCAGAATGAGAATCCATTTATTCAGAATAAATTTAATCCGGATATCTCTTTGATTGCAGATTTTTCATTTATAAGCAGTGATATAAAGGATGATTCAAGAAAAGAACTTGAGGTTCCGGAATTTATGCATCATCCACCTCACTCCCATATGAATAAAGATAGGGGGCTACATTTTAACTATCTGGAGATGGCATTTATAGCACCTGTTGACCCTTACTTTGACTTCGTAGCCATATCTACAATAGCACCGGGACATGGAATAGAACTTGAAGAGGTATATGCCGATGCAAAATTCATACCGTATGGATTTGGATTGAGGGTCGGGCAGTTCAAGAGCGCAATCGGCAGACACAATTCAAAACATGCACACAATTGGGACTTTTATGATTCACCGGTAATTTATGATGCCCTTCTCGGGAGTGAAGGTCTATCCGATGTAGGTCTCAGATTGACATATACATTCCCTGTAGATTTTTATCTAATGCTCGGAACTGAAATATATAACGGCTCATTTGAAGAGGCTGTCTCATTTGGAGCAGATGGTTATACATTCTTAAATAAAGAGGTTGAGCCAGCAAAGAAACCCTCTGTATACACGGGCTTTATCAAGACATCCTTTGATGTAGATGACCATATATTTTTGCTTGGCTCTTCAATAATTTATGGACACTCAAATCTCATACATTCACATCACCATGAAGGCGAAGAGGCAGAAAATCCAGACCATGCCATATCCGCTGATGGGACACTGCTTTATGGTTTTGACCTGACATACAAATATATTATTGATGCATATCGCTATCTATCTCTGGAAGGGGAGTTCTTAAGCAGAATCATAGATGGAACATTATATAAGTTAAATGACAATGGGAGCCCTGATAATATAAACGATGATTTTGCAGATGAATTAGAGTTGCATAAGATAAATTCTGGACTATATGCCCAATTGACCTTCAAATTTGACAGGAGATGGAGAACTGGCATAAGAGCAGATTACCTCTTTAAGCCCTCAATTGAGATAAATAAAGAGAAAAAATCTATTGATTTGGAACCACTGTATAAAATCTCCTATATGATTGAATATAACTTTACGGAATTCTCAAGGCTGAGGGCTCAATACAACTATGACCATTTGAGATATTTTGAGGACCGACTGCTCCCGATTCAGGAGTTTATAATAAACTTCAATCTCGCAGTTGGTTCACACGGCGCTCACGCATTTTAGCCAGGGAGGTGTTTTATGAAGCGATTTATATTATTCTCATTCATCCTTTCTTTATTTGCATTCAGTGCCTTTGCAGAGGAGAAGGTCAATGTCATAGTCTCATATCCATATCAGGCATCCATTGTGAAAGAGATCGGCAGAGAGATTGTGGAGGTATCCACCCTCGCAAAGGGGACAGAGGACCCGCACTTTGTGGTACCAAAACCATCCCTTATAGGAAGGCTCAGGCAGGCAGATATTCTATTTATCAATGGGGCATCTCTTGAGGTAGGTTTTGTTCCACCACTCTTAAAGCAGGCAAATAATCCAAAGATTAATCCAGGTGCAGACTACCTCATTGACCTCTCAAAGAGGGTAGAACTCATTGACAAGCCAGATAATGTGAGCAGGTCTGAGGGAGATATCCATCCTGAAGGGAATCCTCATTACCATCTGAGTTACAACAACTTCCCTAAGATTGCTGAGGGGATAAGAGATGGCTTGGTGAAGGTTAGACCTGATAAGAAGGAGTTTTTTGAGAGGAATTTTTCAGAACTTATGAAGAGATTTGAGGAGAATAAAAAGAGATGGGATGAATCCTTAAAGAAGATAGAGGGATGTAAACTGATTCAATATCACAGGATGTTTAATTATGTAGCAAAAGATGCAAAGTGTACAATATTTGCAGAGATAGAGCCAAAGCCCGGAATTCCACCTACTGCAAAACATATAGAGGAGGTCATTGAGAAGTCAAAGAACGAGAGGATATTAAAGGTCATCGGAGATGATTACCATGAGACTAAATCTGTAAAGAGGCTCTCAGAGGAGATGAAGGTCCCCTATATAATTTTACCGCACGATGTAAATAGTCTTGATGAGGTCAGAGATATCTTTCAGATGTATGATATAATCGTGAGGAGACTTACAGAATGATTGACATCCTGTTGACCAGCTTCTTATTTGCTACGGTCCTTTTAGGTATTCATTCATATTATGGAATTCACATCATAAGGCGTGGTATAATCTTTACTGACCTTGCCATAGGGCAGATGGCGGCGCTTGGCACCGCCATCGCCTTTCTATTTTTTGAGGGGAGATTTCACTATCCTATCTCCTTAAGTTTTGCACTGATAGGGGCATTTTTGATAGCCCTTACTGCAAAGAAGAAGATGAGTCATGAGGCATTTATCGGTCTCATCTATGCACTCGGTATCAGTCTTTCAATAATCGTTCTCTCAAAGAATCCACATGGAACCGAAGAGGTTCAGAAGCTAACCGCGGCAGATATACTATTCATTACCCGGGGAGAACTAATCAAGACCTCCATTCTATATGCGATAATAGGGTTATTTCTCTTCTTTGTGGTGGAGAAGATTCGGGGGACATTAAAGGAGATTCTCTTCTTTACATCATTTGCGATAACAGTCACCAGTTCAGTAAATCTGGCTGGGGTTCTGGTGGTATTCTCTATACTTGTTGCACCAGCCTACATAATGTCATTCTTCTTTGAAAAGTTTTCTACAAGACTCATATCTGCGTGGATATTTGGAATAATAATCAATGTAATGGCAATATTAATCTCATACTTCTTTGACCTGCCAACAGGTTATACCATTGTAGCCTTCTATGCCCTATCAGGGATTCTGGTCTCTCTGTTCTGTAAATGTAGCAAAAACGGTGATTAATTTTTGGTTGAAATAAGAAAATTTTGGGCTATATTTCCATCTGTTATGAAAAAGGTTATACTTTCAATATTCTTAATTATTCTTTTCGTGAGAACAGGGATTTCAGCCCAGTTGTTTTATATGTACTCTACAGATTATAAGAAGGATGAGAATGACCCTTACAAATATCACTTTTCAAATGCATTTGATAATGATGAGAAGACACTCTGGTGTTTTGAGCATTCTCCCGGCGGGAGGGAGGAGATAATCCTCTACTTCCCAAAGACAGTAGAACTTAAGAGGATTACAATCAAGAACGGTATCAATCCAAAGATAAATAAGGATATGAATGCAGGTGGTGTAAAGGAGATAGAACTGATAGGAGAGTTTTCAAAGAATACAATCTATCTGGAGGAGAACCTGCTCTCAAAATCTCTCTCACTCCTGCCGCCCATCGCTACCAATAGGGTGGTGATAGCTATCACCGATGTATATAACAAGGAATCAGACCTCATCTGTATCAGGGATATTCAGATAATGGGAACACCAGATAACCTCATCTCAACCGCCTCTCCAAAAATATATAAGCAAAAGGCAGAAGAATCCAGATTCTGGGGTAAATGGCAGGGAGGTACCTCTGAGGGGGCATATGAGAAATTTATATTTCTGGGGATGGAGGGAAATTACCTCTTTGTATATTCACCATTTGACCCGGATTTAAAGGGATTTAAGGCAAGTGGGACATACAGTATTAAAGACGATGAACTTATAATTAAATATAAGGATGAAAAGATAGTTGGGAAATTTCAGGATACAGATTCAGCACGGCAGAGATTAATCATAGAGGATGACCGATTTAAGGGGACATACTATTTTGAACCATAGGAGAGCATATGCATCTTCAACCAAAAGATGTTGGATGGATAGAGGTAATATGCGGGCCGATGTTCTCGGGAAAGACTGAGGAGCTAATCAGGAGATTGAAACGGGCTAAGATAGCAAAACAGAGGGTGATAATCTTCAAACCTTCCATTGATAAAAGGTATCATTCTAAGAAGATCGTCTCTCACTCTGCACAGGAGCTTGATTCCATTGCTGTTAAGAGCTCCCGAGATATATTAAGACTTGTTCCACTCGGCACAGATGTGGTGGGGATTGATGAGGCGCAGTTTTTTGACAGAGGTATAATAAAGGTCGCACGCCATCTTGCTGATAGTGGTATTAGAGTAATAATTGCCGGACTGGATCTGGACTATAAGGCAGACCCATTCGGGCCTATGCCACAACTGATGTGTATGGCTGAATATATTACAAAGAATCTTGCAATCTGTATGAAATGCGGCAATCCAGCCTCATTTACACAGAGGGTCAGTGGCCATCAGAAGCAGATTCTCGTGGGAGCAACGGATAGTTATGAGGCGAGATGCAGGAAGTGCTTCAAACCTTATGTGGATAAATAAGCACGGTGGAAGTCCAATGACCATAGTCCATAGACCATTGCTAATTTTTAAGAGAGTTTCTAAGACTTTGTATCATTTTTATTATTCTCTCTGTTTCATCATAAAATTTCTGAAAGATTTGGAGATCAATTAAACCACGATTCTTGGCAATAAACAGGCTGGCTACAACTTCAATTCCAGACCTAATTCGGCATAACCAAAACAAAAACACCTGTAAGATCTTCTGCACATTTTGGT
>JBMFOP010000036.1:0-28230 GCA_049969675.1 Myxococcota bacterium
AATAGGGAGTTTCTTCATCAATTTACCTCTAAACTCTTTCAAATATTGCATAATGCTAATCAGAAGTCAAACGCAATTTGCCCTTTCTGTGTCGCTACGCTCCGTCAATAATGGAGTTTCAAGAAAAGAATATGATAAAAGAGTCAATGTATAATTGTCAATAGAGGCTTGTTTTCTTGACAAGAGGGAATAATTGAGCAACAGATAAATCTATCTTTCATATAAGGAGGCTTGATATGTCTTTCCTTTATATCTTTGCGAAGAGATTTGTGGCTGGAGAGGAATTAAGTGAGGCTATACCTGCCATTAAGGCATTAAATGAGAAAGGGATTATGGTTACATTTGACCACCTCGGTGAGAATGTAACAACTGAGGAGATGGCAAAGTCAGCTGCTGATACATACCTTGACCTTCTGGATGTAATTAAAAAGGAAGGATTAAATTCTAATGTCTCGGTGAAACTTACACAGATGGGACTTGACCTTGGAGACGAATTCTGTCTGAATAATGTTGAACGAATAGTGAAAAAGGCACAGGAGTTGAACAATTTTGTAAGGATAGATATGGAGGGTTCGGCATATACTCAGAGGACACTGGATATTACATATAAACTCTTTGAAAAATATCAGAATGTTGGTGTGGTAATTCAGGCGATGCTGCTAAGGAGTGAGGAGGATGTAAAGGAGCTCAATAAGAGGGGAATAAGAGTCAGGCTCTGTAAGGGGGCATATAAGGAGCCAGCATCGGTTGCCTATCAGAAGAAGGAGCAGGTAAATGAGAATTATTTAAAACTTATGAAGATACTGCTTACTGAGGGGAAATATCCGGGTATTGCTACACACGATGAAAAGATTATTGAGGAGTGCAAGAGATATATCTCTGAAAATAAGATTGAATCCTCAAGATTTGAATTCCAGATGTTGTACGGTATTAGAAGAGACCTTCAGTTACAACTTGTAAAAGAGGGATTCAATATGAGGGTCTATGTCCCTTATGGGAAGGAGTGGTTTCCTTATTTTTACAGGAGGTTAAGGGAGAGAAAAGAGAATCTATTCTTTGTTATGAAAAACTTCTTTAAAGGATAAGGAGGGAGTTGTTATGTCAATGAAATTAGCACACGCCATCTCTGATATTGTGGATAAATATAGAGATGAGATGATTACTATGCAATCAGAACTTACAAAACGAGTTGCACTGGACCCCCAATATGGAGGGAAGGGCGAGAAGGAGAAGGCAGAGTATATCCTATCTGTCCTGAAAGATATGCCTTTCAGTGAGATCAATATCTATAATGCCATAGACGAGAGGATTGATTCAAAAGAGCGCCCGAATATTGTGGCAAGGCTCAGGGGCAGAGATTCCTCAAAGACCATCTGGATTATGTCGCATATGGATGTAGTTCCGCCCGGTGAACTGGACAGATGGAGCTCTGACCCATTTACAGTGAGGGTAGAGCAGGATAGATTGTTTGGAAGAGGCGTTGAGGATAATCAGCAGGGTATTGTGACTTCAATATTTGGGACAAAGGCAATTATTGAACTCGGTATGCCACCCGTCTATGATGTAGGGCTCCTGTTTGTGGCAGATGAGGAGACCGGGAATAGATTCGGGATTGAGTTTTTACTCAAAGATCACCCTGAACTCTTCCGGAAGGAGGACCTGATAATAGTTCCGGATGCGGGTTCACCTGATAGTACAATGATAGAGGTTGCTGAGAAGTCTATCCTGTGGATAAAGTTTGTGGTAAAAGGTAAGCAGGCACACGCAAGCACCCCGAATCTCGGAATCAATCCCCACCGTGCCGGAGCCAGTCTAATTGTTAGACTTGATAAGGCTCTGCATAAGACATTTAATCTCAAAAACAAGGTCTTTGACCCACCCATCTCTACCTTTGAACCGACGAGAAAAGATGCAAATATTCCAAATATCAATACCATTCCAGATTCAGATATCTTCTACTTTGATTGCAGGGTCCTTCCGGAGATAGATACGAATGAGGTTAAGAGAAAAATTATGGAGATAGTTGAGGAGATCAAGAAGGAATTTGATGTTCAGGTGGAGTTGGAATTTCCACAGGATGTAAAGGCAGCGCCTGCAACACCCGAGGATGCTGAGGTTGTAGAGAGGTTAAAGAAGGCTATTAAGAAGGTATATAACCGTACCGCAAAGCCTATGGGGATTGGGGGAGGAACGGTGGCGGCTGCCTTTAGAAAGATGGGGTTCAATGTCGTGGTCTGGTCCACACTTGAGGAGACAGCCCATCAGCCCAACGAGTCCTGTCTGATTTCAAATATGATAGGAGATGCGAAGGTCTTTGCCAATCTGTTTGCATCGGAATAAAAAAGATAGTATGTATAAGTAATGAGCGAGATATTAAGGTTTGACCTTGTAATATCAATTATCCTCTTTTCAATTGCACTATCTGTCTCTTTCAGGAAAAACAAAGATAAGCAGCAGACACTTCTGACACTCTTTGCATTCCTGCTGGCATTGGTATTTTTATTGAGATATGTATTTATTGAGACTGCAACCCATATCTGGCTTAGATTGTCTCTTGGTCTTCTCATCCCTTTACCTCTTGTACTATTATTTCTTGTGTCCTCATTCCTGAAAGAGGAGAACAATTTTAGCGTAGAGCTCTTTACTATCCAGTACATTTTTGCACCTATACTTATTGTTGGACTATCAACCCCTATTTTCAATAACCGTGAATTTGTCTGGTTTGTGCTCTCGTATGTACTCGGTATGATAACATTTGTCTTTCTCAATCTGCTGTATATCGGTCTAAAAGAAGAGAATATCCCCCAGAAGAAACGTCTCTTACTACTCTCTATCATTGGAATAATTTCAATAATATTTACCATACTCTCAATTAAGTTGGAGAATCAATTTACTATTTCGGGGATTGATGCACTATTTATTTTACTATTGCTATTGTATTTAAGTGAGTCGGTAATCAATACAAAACTGTTGGACTTTCAGGAATTTATCTCCCGAGTTCTTGTGCTGATAGTCCTATCAGTGGTTATTTCAATCATATACTGGATATTTGTAATTGTAATCTCATATAGGCCAGCGGATATGGTCCTGAATTCTCTTGCCGTCTCAATATCCATTGCAATTTTATTTGATAGATTGAGAATATATATCACAAATATAATAAGTAATTACCTGACTGTTAGAAGCAAGGACTTTCTGGCGAGGATACAGAGACTGAAAAAAGAGATCTCCTCAATTATTGATGCCGATATATTATTAAGAAAAGTAATTGATGATATATTTGCCTCCAGAAAGATTAATAGTTGTGCATTTTATGTGCTTTCAGATGACAGGACTAACTACAAAAATTACTATTCACTTGGTCCGCAGGTTGCAGAACGAATCGACAACATCCTTGACCACTCCCTGATTGAGATGTTAAATGAGCAGAGACAGATCATTGTTAGAGAGTTATTAGAGACGAGATATGCGCAGGAATCAACTATTACAGAGGAGGGTGGGAAACAGGCAAAGTTGAGAGATGTACTGAATTCACTGTTCAGGTTAAATATCACATTACTCTTCCCGATTATTATAGAGAATGAGGTATATTATATACTTACTATAAATGACTATGGCGTCTCTGAATCAATCAATGCAGAGGAGATTGGTGCCCTGATTGAGTTATCAGAACAGATATCTGTAAATCTCTTAAATCTCAAAATATTTGAGAGAATAAGGGAGAGAGACAGACTGGCTGCACTTGGAGAGATGGCAGCAGGACTCGCGCATGAAATTAGAAATCCGCTCGGTGCAATAAAGGGTGCAGCACAATATCTAAATCCAGCAAATCTCCCACAGGAGGAGGCTGAGTTTTTAAAAATTATCGTTGAGGAAACAGATAGGCTAAACAGGGTCTTAACACAATTTCTGGATTATTCTCGTCCGTATCAGGGAGAGTTCAATGTAGTAAATCTGGACAATGTCATTAAGCAGATCGTCAAATTTTATTCATCAAATCCTGAGAATGGATATCAGATTGAATATACTAATTCCTCACCGGATTCTATGGTTAGAATTGATATTGAACAATTTAGACAGGTGATGATAAATATTATTAAAAATGCTCAGGAGGCAATGCCAGATGGGGGAAAGATTGAAATAAAGGTCTCAAAAGAATCACAGATTGGCAGACGAATATTTAATACCGTTTTTTTGAGAGAGAGAGATAACATGGAAAAGGTAATTGTTGAGATTGTAGATCACGGATGCGGGATAGATGAGAAGGACATTAATAAGGTATTTATACCCTTTTTTACTACCAAGAAGAGCGGCACCGGACTCGGGCTGGCGATATCCAGAAAGATTGTAGAGTCTCAGGGTGGTGGGCTTGAGATCTCAAGTAAGAAGGGAGAAGGGACCACTGTCAGGATAACTCTTCCCACATTTGATGTGGAGTCTGATAAATGATATTTGTTATAGAACTTTTGATTATATTTGTGCTGGTACTTATAAATGGTTTCTTTGCCGCCGCGGAGATTGCTATAGTTAGTATCAGAAAGACAAGGGTGAAGGAGCTTGTCAAAAAGAATGTCCCATTTGCAAAGATTCTGGAAAAATTAAAAGATAATATAGAGACATTTTTTATCACTGTTCAACTGGGGGTAACGATTATTGGAACACTCGCCTCTGTAATTGCAGGGACATTATCTGTGAAATATTTTACTCCCATCTTAAAAGGTCTTTTAGGGCGATTTTCGTCTTATGGTGAACCGATTTCCATAGCACTTACAACACTCATTATCACCATCATATTTCTACTTTTTGGTGAGTTGCTCCCAAAGAGCATCGCCAGCAGAAGTGCAGAGCGTGTTGCAATTCTTTCTTCAACTTTTATTGATATCTTCTCAAAGATTATGAAACCATTTATATTGTTAATAAATATACCCCATCAATTTCTCATCAAGGTGCTCATCAGACAGAAGATGTATTCTGAGAGCAGGATATCGGAGGACGAGATAAGATTGATAATTGAAGAGGGTGTGGTGAGTGGTGTCCTCGAAAAACAGGAGCAGGAGTTGATTGAAAAGATATTAGGCTTTACAGACAAAAAAGTAAAAGATGTGATGATAGGGATTGAGAGCGTGTATTTGATATCTGTTGATAGTTCAAAAGAAGATGTGGTGGATAAAATTATCTCATCCGGACATAATAGGTTTCCCGTCTATGGTAAAGATAAGAACGACATACTCGGAATAATGACCGCTCGCGATTTTTATTATGTCTACTTTGAATCGGATGTCTTTATATTAAGAGATATCATAAGGAAACCATTATTTGTAGGTCTTAATGAAAAGATAAGTAATCTTCTAATGGAGATGCAAAAGAAGAAGTTGCATATGGCGATAGTACAGGAGAGGGGTGAGGTATTGGGCATTGTTACACTTGAGGATATTATTGAGGAGATAGTAGGCGAGATAGAGGATGAGAGGTTTACCAGTATAAAATGAAGAAATTTATTAAGACGGCAATATATCTGTTTGTTGATGTCCTGAATATTATGCTTACTACATACTTTTTGAAGGATACAATCAGGGCATTAAATGATGGATTTCTGACTTACTTTCAATTCTATACAAGGCTATTTTGTGGTGTATTGATATATGTCTTTATCTTTTTACATATTGTTGTCCTTATATTTGAACATACAATGAAGAAGAATCATTCAATCTGGTGGGAGGCAATCAGTCTTTTAATACTCTTTATCGCTATGATGGCAAATATTATTTGAAAGGAGAAGATGTATGAGATATGGAGAGAGGCAGATTAAAGATTCAAGACTTGAGTTCTGGCCCAACCCCGAGAAGAGGAATAGATATCAGATAGAGATCTCTTATCCAGAATTTACCTGTCTGTGCCCGAGGTCGGGTTATCCCGATTTTGCGACTATAATTATAAGATATATACCGAATAAATTCATTGTGGAGCTGAGGTCATTAAAGTTATATTTAAATAGATTCAGGGATGAACATATCTCTCACGAGGCGGTGGTAAATAGAATCTACAATGAGCTCAAAGAGGGTTTAAGTCCTCACTATTTAGAGGTCATTGGCGATTTTAATGTCCGTGGAAATGTAAAGACTATAGTGACAGTTAAGAGTGATGGTGTCAAACTGGATAAAATTAAAATTGACAAGAGTTAAATTTTATTTTAACTAAACCTCCCTCACTATGGCGACGTAGCTCAGTCGGTAGAGCAGCGGTCTCATAATCCGCGCGTCCCCAGTTCGATTCTGGGCGTCGCCATTTTTAATCTCTAACACGATTTCTGAATCTCGTCTTTGCCTGATGTAAGAATGCATCAAGGATTGTATCTCTTAATGGGTCATCTGTATTGGAATAGACTGTGGTGATAATTGGGATATTGCTGTAATCTCTCCTTATCTTTTCAATCACCGCATTTGAGGCATTCCCTACCATACAATTAAAGCAGATGGCGTTGATTATTCCATCCGCCCCTCTCTGTGCAAAGTCCACTATCTTCGCAACATTTAGAAAGAGGAGATCAGAGGCCTCATTCCATACATATTTTGAGGCAAGCTTTACCATCTCGTTGTATGTGGGTTCATCTGCTCTCTTAATCCTTCCATCTATTATCCTTGAAACTCTAAACTCCTCTATTGCCTTCTTTGCAACGAGCGCCCCGTGTTTTAATGTCTCCTGAAGATTTAATTTGCTCAGACTATTATAAAATTTTCTATATATACCAAAGTCAATCAGGTCAATCTGAAATGGGGATGGCCAGACCTCACAACCTGCCTCTTCAATTTTTTTGTAGAGGTCAAAGTTTGCTATCGGATTTACCCTCGTATATACATCTCCAGCCACGCCGATAAGCGGTCTTGCCTCACTCTTATTGATTCTTATCTGTGAAAGATTTTTAAGAGATGCATCCAGCGCCTCATAGACATCTCCATAGGCGATTGCCTGTTCTATCAATGTGAGATTGGTGCGATGAATCATATCGGTGAGACCCTTCTCTACCTCGTAAGGGCGAATCTCACATACCGCCTTCTCTAACAGTTCAATAGCCCATAGCCCTTTGTAATATCTCTCAATTGCCTCAAGTCCCATTGCATGAATTAGTTGATCTCCATTTGGGGATAGAACCGAGACATTTTTAACTCCGAGGTCTGAGAGTAAAACTGCCATACCCTCTCCATACTGGTGCATAAGACAGGGGATCTGTGTCCCCGGCAGATAAAACACCACACTTCTATCTGTATCCTTTGCCTTAATTGCGATATTTACAAGGTCCCCAAGCAGTATAGAATATGCATGACACTCTTTTCCGAGCGAATATCTCTCTCCAAGAGATTGAATTCTCTCATCAGGTAGATTCAGGACTCTTACTTTGTATCCTTTATACTTAAACAATCCGGAAAATGCAAATACCTGATCTGCAAAGTATGGAATCACAATCTCAACTGCTGAGGGCTCCGGGAAACTATCCTTCAGAGGTCTCTCCCTCTTTATAAATGTAATGGGATGCCTCTTCTTCATCTTTGAATGTTCAATCTGGTCACAGAACGCCTCAAGCCTTGTAATTAATCCGGCCTCTCCTCGTTGTTCATCAAATTCAAGTATGAGATGTTCAATACCTTTTAATTGCTCCTCTATCTGTTTGAATGTAAAGGCATCAGGTCCACAACCAAAGTTTGATATAATTACCGGGTAGACCTCTCTTTTCTCCTTACTAATTGCAGAGACATATTTATATATGTCAGCCGAGAATTTCCATGGGAGATTGGTCTCAATACCAGATGTGTCAAGTCCCAGAAATGCGGCAGGGACCGCCAGAATGCCCATCCTTCTGAGTCTCTCAAATAGATTAAGATTGATATAAGGGTCAAAGGTGTTGTATGGTTTTCCGATTATACAAAAGAGATATTTATAGTCACCTTTCTCAATAATGGATTTTACATACTTTTTAAAATTCTCCTCAAATTCAGACTGTGCCTCCAATGCCAGATTCAGTGCCCTCCTGAGATTCTTCTCATCGGTATTGAGTATCTTCTTATATTTCATCATCTCGTTGATAAACTCCTTGCTATTTGAGAGTGAGACAACAGGGCTTATAATAGTTGTATCATTATTGTCTGCATTAACCATAAATGGAATCGCCTGAGTATAAGGACAGGCATAGAGATTCTTTCCCTCCTCTCCAGAGAGCAGAAACATGGCTGGAATGAATACCAGTTCTGTCTTTTTCTGAATCAGGTCTGCGATATGTCCGGCTGTAAGTTTGACAGGGAGGCAGGCACCTACAGTCAATCGCCTGAGCCCCTCTGTGAGTGTCTTCTCCTGTGAAGGCTCTGAGAGTACAGGTTTGAGCCCGAGAGAGCCAAAGAATGTGGCAAAGAAAGGCAGATATGCATAGATTACCGATGCAAGGGGGATCCCTATTGTTCTATCTCTGAGTTCATAATCTTTGAAATATCTCTTTGCCATCTCCAGATACTCTGTGGAGAGGTTTGGAAGTAAGATCTTATTTTCGCTCTTAATCTCTCCACTTGTATATTTTTCACAGGTATCACCAAAATATGCCCTCATTCCCTTAGTCTCAACAATATTGACCTCACAATTATTTGAACACTGGCGACATTCAAAAGACCTGAGAGTCGGTAATATGGAGATATCGGGGAAGACGAATGAGGATTTACCTTTTGTCTCAAGTCTTGCTGCATAAGCAGCCCCTATCGCGCCTGAGATTCTATTGTATGGATTTACCTTTATCTTCTTGCCAAGAATATTTTCAAAAGCGGCTATCACTGCCCTATTTGAAGCGACTCCTCCCTGAAAGAGGATATTATCTCCTATCTTCTTCTGCCCTGCTACCTTCTCCAGATAGTTCTTTGCAATTGAATATGCCAGACCCGCTACAATATCACCTATAGGCAGATTCTGCTTGAGTGCATTTACAACCTCCGTCTCCATAAAGACTGTGCAGCGTGAGCTCAGCTCTATAGGGGATGTAGATTTGAATGCGAGTTTTGAAAATTCGCCTTTGATCTCAACCCCTAATTCTGCAGCCTGCTCCTCAAGGAAAGAACCCGTCCCTGCGGAACATATCCTGTTCATCTGAAAGTCAATTACATTCCCATCTTTTACGGATATAAATTTTGAATCCTGTCCCCCTATCTCAAATATTGTATCTACATCTGGAAAGAATAGTGATGCGCCGAGTGTCTGACAGGTAATCTCATTCTTAATGACATCGGCATTTAAGAGTTTTGCAGCCAGATATCTTCCACTCCCGGTAGTTCCACACCCTAAAATCTCAAGCCCACCCTTAAATCTGGATTTGATTATCTCAATACCTTTATATACCGCCTCCACAGGCCTGCTCTTTGTAGGTAGATATACTGCGGATATCACTTTCAAATCTTTATCCAGAACTACAAGGTCCGTGCTTACAGAGCCCACATCAACTCCCAGATAACCTTCCTTCCTATCTGTATATATATCTTCAGGCTCAAAAAGAGATTCCTCCGTAAGATGTGTACTAAGTATCTGATACCCCTCCTTTTTCTGAGAAATCTTCTTGTCAAATAGTATAGTTGAAAAATAATTTACAATTTCGGCAGAGGTATAAGGTTTATTCTCTGTCTCAAATATATTTAATGCAGAGCCGAGGGCAGATTCAATGCCCGGCATCTTAGATGGAATCGCATTTTGAGGCAACCTTTTAAATACATGTTCATTAAATGCCCTGATGATACCCTCATTTCTCGCACAGCCACCTGCAACGACTGCGGGTGTTGGGACATCGCTTCCTTTTAAGAGAGTAGATATGGCATTTCTTACTATTGCTACACACAATCCATACGCAATCTCTTCAAGTGGTGTCCCTTTCTGTTGAAGATGT
This sequence comes from Myxococcota bacterium, assembly GCA_049969675.1. Lineage (GTDB taxonomy): Bacteria > Myxococcota > SpSt-1050 > SpSt-1050 > SpSt-1050 > SpSt-1050. The sequence goes on from JBMFOP010000036.1 coordinate 9,908, forward strand.
ATCATATCTGATTTCGCAAAGACGGAGCATCTCCCTGCAATCCTTGCATACTTTTTTGCCTTTGAACTTATCCGTGATAATTCTTCAATACTGAGTTCGAGCCTCTTTGCCTGTTGTTCAATAAATGAACCTGTCCCTGCGGCACAGGCCTCATTTGTTGAGAATGAGACCATCTCTCTCTTTCCGTCTTTTGAGAGGATAATATATTTGAGGGAGTGGCCTCCAATCTCTATAATTGAAACTGCCTCGGGGTGTAGATATGATGCACCGGACTTTACTGCTACAATCTCCCCTGTGTAGAATTTATTAAATGGGTGCTCTTTTTCTGGCCTTACTCCGGTAAATCCGAATATAAATCTTTCCTCTTTTGTCTTCTTTGTGCTCTCCATAATTACTCTTTGAACGAAAAGAAGTCTGTCCTCATTTGCCCTCTCATAAAAATAGAGAAGAATCTCTCTATTCTCATTTAATAATATTGCCTTATTAAAAACAGAACCAAAATCAAAACCGAGATAATACATAATATTTTACTCCCAAAAAAATAACATTATATAAAACATAATTTACACAAAAAAATTCCTTAAAAAATCATTGAGCATTATCTATCTCTTAGAAAAACCTAACTGATTATTTAGATGAAAAACCCCACCTATTGGGCTTAACTGTTTACAAAAAAATATCTCTGGCTTGGCCCAATAATACCCGGCTGGTGGAAGATTATTATGAATTTCCTTTACATATTCAGTAATATTTTAAGACAAAAAAATGATTTTGTATAGATGTGATATTATATTAAGACTTATCATCGGCTGATTGAAAATGACTTTTTGAGTGAATATACTCTTCTTGATATGCTAAATAAAAATAAGCAAAAAGAGAGGCTAAAGGTCTCAGCCTACTTTATAGACCTTAAAATATCTAACCAAACGAGAAGATTGATAGAAAAACTACACCATCATATTACTTAAAAATTGGGAAGTTAGGGATTATATGAGGCTTACGCTAAAAAATCTATTTTGAGCAGATTGGAGTGGAGTGGAGTTTAATGTGGAATCCCTTCCTTGCATGTCTGTTTTCTATCTAATTATGTCTCTTTTGTAATATTTCAAGCTTTCGTTTGGTCTTATCCAGTTCAAATTGATTCTTCCGCTCGGTAAATATCTTCTGATACATCAGGTATAGTTCTTTATCAAATGGATTTATCCTTACAGCCCTCTCAAGTGCATCTGTTGCCTTTGAATAATTCTTAAGAGAGATATTTGCACGTGCAAGATTTACGAATGTTGAATAATAATCGGGATATATCTCCTGAATCTTTTCAAGCACAGAGACCGCCTCATTAAACTTACCTGCATTTAATAGAGCAAATGCCTTTCTATTCTCAATGTGAGGATTGAGTACCCCATACTTTGAGGCTTTATCATACTCAATAAATGCCGCATAAAAGAGCTTTTCAAGAAATAGTAAATCACCCAATTTTACATATTTCATCGCTACCGCATCCCCAAGGTATTCAGACCTCTTCCCCTTTTTAATTGTTCTATCATAATAAAGGTGTTCTGTAGTTGTAATCTTTTCAAGTCGCTTCCCCATATATTTGAAAAATTCCTTCTCAAAGGCTGAGAACGAACCAAATCCAAAGTGAGAAAATATCTCATCCATATCATTATGTTCTTTCAGCATCTTGAGTAGTTCTTTTACAAACCCCTCCCCCAATCTCTTTAACAAAAACTCTGATACCAGAAAGACCTCTGAGAATGCAACGGCGGTATCCTCCTGCGAGGGGAGAAGTGCCATTGAAGGGTGAATCTGCTGAAATGTAATGAGATTCCTCTTCTCATATCTCTTCTTAAGAAGGGCAAGGGCGTCCGGTCTCAGATCCGGCAGCCTCTTATTTGAATAATGGTCAAAGTATCTTGCAAGTGATTCGTGAATCCAGACTGGTGTCCTCTCATTTGTCAATGTTGAAATCATAAAATGAATCAACTCATGTATCGCTGTATTCACATAGTCATAACCCTCAAGCTGTGTCTCAGGTGATGAGAGCATTATCTTATTAAATTTAGTTACCGCAATAGTATTTGTCTTCTCAATAGCTTCCTTAGGAAGGGTGGTGAGCTTCTCAAGGTCAAACTGGTCCTGTAATATCTCAACCCTTATCTTTCTTTCCAGCCTAAAACCAAATATCGGGGAGAGAGTCCTTAATCCCTCCTCAAGTCCCGCCCCCAGATATTCCAGATAGATTTCATCCCTCTCATCAGGATACAGTATTATGAAATGCTCGGTCTCATATCTCTTATAATTCCTCGTCAGGTTGTATGCATTGATTGCACATCTAACGAGATAATCTTTTTCGCTCAAACCTGAGAGGAATTTATTTGCGCTCTCATAATCACCCATAAAGAATGCGAGTTTGCCTCTCAGATATAGAATCTTCTCCGGGGTATCCTCCAGCTTATCTATCATCTGAGCCGCCTTCTCAAGATTCAACCCTTCAATCAGATTATCTATCGTAATAAAATTGATACCCTCCGCGGCATAAATTGGAAATGAGATTAATGAGATTATTAAAAGGACTCTTATCACTTGATTATCTCCTCATAGTATCTCCTTATAAACTCTTCATATCCCTTTATCTCCTCATCCTGAAGTGCCTTCATTATCTCCTCTCTCAATCTCTTGTTTGGCTTAAAATCCTCTCTTCCGGGCAATTTTACCTCTGCTGTTCTGAATCTCTCCTTCCCTCCCTCCCCTTCCCCTTCCTCACTCTGTGATAGCATCTTTGCCCTTCTCTTTTGCATCCTTGAAAGCTCTCTTAATGCATCATCCAATCTGGAGATACTATCTTCTGCATTACTCCTTGCAACTGGAACATCATTTGCCTTCATTGAGGAGGAGGAGAGCCTCATACTGCTATTTGCCGCTCTAATATTCTCATTTAATTTTTCAAAATTTGAACCAAATTCAGAGAGCAACTTCTCAGATTTTGAGGAAAGTTTATCCATCTCACCAAGAAGTCTCTGTTGCGATGAGAGTAATTTATCAAGCCTCTTCCTCTCTTCTGATGAGAGAGAAGGTTTTGAACTCCCCAAAATCTCCTTTATCTCATCTCTTATCTTTAGTGCCCTGTTGTAAAACCCCTCCGACATCTTTATATACTCTCTGTCTTCATTAAACATAACCGCGATATTCTTAATCCACTCCATCTTTGCAACTACCTGATTGGATAACATAAGTGATTCAACAATCTGTCTATTGTTAAGTGTATCAAGCAACTGTTTTAATACCGCCTGTGTCTCCACGGTGGTCTCATACTCTCTCATATCTCTTGATCTCTTCTTAATTATATGTGCGTCCCTTGATAGGTCGTTATTTAGGGACCTGACCATCTCTATAATCTCACTTAATCGCTTATCAAGTACATCCTTAATCGCATTGTAATACCTCTTCTTCATATCCATCTCAACTCTTGAGAGTTCAGATGCTATCTTCTTCTCTTCATCCATAACCCTCTCTATATCTGATGAGATCCCTTTCAGTGTCTCCATCAACTCCTTAAATTTATCACTATCCAGCTTTGAGAGCATATTCCCAAAGTCGTTCTCCACCTCTGATATCATATTATCTATCTCACCGAGGCGATCCTTAAACTTTGCCATCTCATCCAGAGAGAGATTCTCCTTGAGCTCGGCGAGTCTCTTAGATAGATTCTCCATATTCCCTGACAGATTCTTCAAAGAGTTTACATTTACATTGATATCTGAAAAAGAGGTGGCGAGTTCTGATTGAATATTCTTATACTCCTTTATTTTATGTTCAAGCAGATTTAAGACAGCCATAATCCTTATTCTCAACTCCTCATTCTTACTCTCCTCATACTCCTTCATCAAAGATTTTAGTTCATTTCTCAACTCCGACATCTCACGGGCAATGACAGAGAGTGTAAAGTAGACCACCTCATCAATAATATCCTGCAAGACAAGTATATTCTTCTCAAGCATCTTCGTCTCATCCAAAATTAGATTTATAAGCATTGATGGCAGACCTGTAAGTCTATCTCTTTTGAGTCTTTTGACGGTAGGCAGAATAACATTATTATAGTGAGAGATCTCACCCTTAATACGTTTAAGTTCCAGATATATAGAATCCTTTTTGCCCCTTTTTGAGAGAAATATATCTATACCTTTTAAGGTCTCAGACTTAATCCCCTTCTCCTCTCTCTCAGAGATGAACTCCCCCGCATCCTGATATGTCAGATTAAGTGAGAGAAGATGGAGCATCTCGCCCCTAAGCAATTTCAATGCCTTTATATCAGCAGTAAAACTCTCGCTGCTGGAGGGGACAAGTATCTTATAAAACCTTGTTCTATTTCTCTTGGGACCGGATATTGTATCATTATCCTCTACCTCAAGTGCAAACATAATCTCTCCCTGAACATATCTTGCAAGCTCGGAATAATCCCATAGATACTCTCCGCTAAAATCCCTCTGTGGAGGGACCACCTCCTTGATCCCGAAGGACTTCTCCTTCCCATCCGCAAGAGATACCACGATGTTGATCTTTGAGACTCCAAAATCATCAACTGCTGAATATGAGAGTCTTACCTTTCTATCCACATTTGCCTCAATGCTCCCCCTCAGAATCTCTTCAGGCCCCGAGAGATATATCTCCGGATTTTCATCCGGGATCACCTTAATCTTAAAATCATAACTTGAATATCTCTGCCCTCTCTTAATGAGGTCTATCCTCATCAAACCACTTTCATTTAAACCAATATCCGCTGTATAATATCTCCCATCCTCTTTCATATTTTGCTTCGTATCTGAGGATATAATCTGTGCATAATCAGCCCCAATTTTATTCTCCACCCAGATCCTTAATACCGTCCCTTTTAATGCCTCAATACTCCTTCTGTCATCATATCTAATTACCTTTTCAAGACCGCTATATGCTGGATAGAAAAACTCCTTCTTTACCTTCCCTATATCTATAAGTATCCCGGCCTTTTCAACAACCGCTACCCGATTTGTCTGGAACAACTTCTTTACAGACCTGTATTCAAGAGCCGTTATACCGAAGAGGATTAAGAGAATGGCAGAGAGAAAGTAGAGGAGGTATTTTATCTTTTTTGTAAATAGGTATCTTCTGAGTTTTAATCCCTTTATAAACTCTTCCAGCCCTGTTGCATAATCTGCTATCAACTCCTTTGAGTAATCTCTGTTCCCCTTTGTAAGAAGTTCATAACAACCCAGAAGGTGAGAGTACAACTCGTAATTGTAAGGCCTTATCACTCTAAATAATCTCTTCCCTGAGAGATAGAAGAGTTGAGATACCCCAAAAATTGTGAGAATAATTGTTACAACCAGCAGAGACGGCTTGAGATACTTTAAGAGTGGTGTTGAATAAGAATCAGAGAAAATAACTCCAAGAATAATAATCAGATAGAGGAGAGCAACAGAGAGTGTAATTAGAAGTAGATTTCTCAGAATAAAGAGATTGCGAAATGATGTGATTCTACCTACAATCTTTGAAAGTGCATATCTGAGTTTATCTGATTCATATCCATACATAGGAGATGAAATATAGTGCAACAAATACCAATAATCAAGTAAAGCCTTTTTATTTTTGACAACCTACTTAAAATACTCTATTTAAGAATCCCCGCGCCGATGTAGCTCAGCAGGTAGAGCAACTGATTCGTAATCAGTAGGTCACCGGTTCGAATCCGGTCGTCGGCTCTCTTCGCCTCTTTATCACTTCTGCCTTAATCTCATTCAGGATATCTTCGTTAAAGAACGGATTCCAATATGACATTAATGTGTTGTTCTGCCAGAGTGGTTCATTCAGGTCAAATCTTGAGATCTTCTCTGCCTCATAGAATAACTCTGTACCCGGTATCGGAGAGAATTCTGCAAGATATGCCACTCCACCCACATCGTCCACATACCTTATTGAATCAATTACCTCCTGTGGACTCTGGTTTGGTATCCCACATATCAGATATGTCCCGAGCTGGCTCTTCTTATATCCGCTTTTCATCAGAAATTTTATGGCATTTTCATACTCCTCTCTCTTCACCTTTCCACCTGTAATTCTCATTGTCCCATCATCTGCGCTCTCAAGGGAGAGTCTTATAGTCTCAAAACCAGACTCTTTCATTAAAGATGCCATCTCCTCGTCTATAAATCGGGGATGCAGTCCATTTGAGGCGTGAATCCTCAACCCCTTCTTACTCTCAATAATCCTTTTAAGGAATGGGACAGCATTTTTCTTATGGTTAAACAGAAAGGCATCATCAAAGAGGGCAATGTCTTTAATCCCACTCTTCTCACACTCAAAGATTACCCAATCTGCGAGTCTCAATGGCTCTCTGGACTCAATCTTATCTATAAGACTTCTGGATGCGCAATATGTACATCTAAAGGGACATCCCCTCATCAGCAGGACCGGTATATATCTCCTATAAGAGAATGACTCAATATCCGGTAGTTCCCAATCTGCAAATGGCTTATTAAAACAGGAAAAATCTATATTATAGAGTTCGGATACGAGTCTATCAAATTCTCCAAGCCTATCGTTTGGGAATATATACGAATCCTCAAATATTGATTTTGCATGAGATTTAAGGAGAGATGTATATACCCCACCAATTGCAAATGTAGAGCTTTTGAATCTATCTTTTAATTTATTAAAGAGAATTTTATATCCATAATACCAGTATGTCATTGTAGTGCTGATTACAATCAATTTATAAGAGGGTGGGAGTGAATCTATCCTGCGGTCCATCTCCTCCATATCTGCCCCATAGACTGCAAAGAACCTCTTGATGCCCCTATCCTTCAACGCCTCTGGAAAATCAATAATTTTTCTTTTATACCTCCTTCTACCATCTGAATATTCCTTTTTTACATACTCACTCCCCAGAAGGTCAAGCACATCAAATTCGATATGATATCTCTTAAACGAAGATGCAATAACCATCAATCCATAAGGTGCTGCCCACATATCATGTGCAGCAAAGTCAAATATTGATGGGATTACGAGCAGGGCCTTCATAAAAAATAGAAGCTCCTGAATGTAATATTCAGTTTGAACCTCAAATATCTCTCAAGCAAGAATATTCCCTGTCTGATTATGCCCTCAGAGAAAGTGGCTATCTCTATCTCATCTGCAAGCATAAGTCTATAAAGCCTACTATGGATAACTTCCCCTCTGTTATCATTCTTCATACAATCTCTGCAGAGAATACCCCCTTTGAAATAATTGAAAAGGATTTTACTTTCATCAATCTCTCCCTGACAGGATGCACAATGTTCAAATTCGGGTATCTCCCCTGTATCTATCATACATAATCTTAAAAAATTAAAGAAGGTTGAGAGTTCCTTTTCATAAGAGATGTGCTCAAGCAGGAATTTCAATCTATAAAATGCCGTCTCTTCCGGATTATTCAATGTAAATAATTTCAGAGCGACCTCGGTTGCCGCTGATGATACAATAAAGGCATCAAGGCTTGAAAAAGTTACCTCATTCTCATCTATGAGTGTGCCCTCATTTAATAGATATAATTCGCCTTTTTTATCCAGAGAGAACTCAATCAGCGAAAAGATATTGAATCCACCTACAAATCTTCTTTTGCTCTTCTTTGCATTTGGTGCGATGGCAATTATATGACCTGAACTCTCTGTGGAGAGAGTAACCATTGAATCTGCATCCTTATAGGGCCTGTTCTCTAAAATGATCGCCCTGTCTATAATAGTCTTCATAGAGCCGCCTTATAAGAATAATAATTTTATCTTGCAAGAAAAATATTTCTTTGAAAGAAGTGCAATGATATGATGTCAGTGCAATTAGAGTATACTGAAATCATACACAGGTTAAATCTATTCCTGGCTTAAGAAATCCTTTACCATTATATACAGTCCTATCTTCTCTATGGCTTTCTGTATTGCCTCATTTATTGGATAGAATCTACACCCGAGTTCAATATCAATAGCCATCAGCCTCCTCTGATAATCAGCCATTACAATTGGATTGAGCTGTGATTCAATTTGACGAATATATCTGCTTTTTATAAATCTGCAGGTCACCATAGACGGTGAATTATCCTTGAGCCTGATAGATGCAAAGCCAAAGAGCCTGCAGACGAGCCCTCTGTACTCATAATATTCACATCTACCACTATTTTCTTTATCATATAGAATACATATCTTATCTCCTTTACTTTTGAGCAAGTAGTATTTCTCCTCTGCCTTATTTATATTATGAAGATGAAATGCAAGCGGTATAAATTCAAGAATTGTAGCAAAGATATCCTCTTTATTGCAACATTCTCCCCCGCAAAATTCAACACATTCTATAGCGGTAGAGTTCTTAAAATGCCTTATCTCCCTCTCAACTTCATTAAATATCTCAATTACATCGTTACAGATCCTGAAGTAATCCATACAGGGTTATTGAATCTTTACTTCACTTTTACTCTCTCTGATGTTCTCTCTTAAAATTGCATTTTCCTGAATTAGATGCTTTAATTTATTCTGCATATCCGAAATTACAATTGAGAAGTGCAGATTTAACAATATGACAAAGAAGAAGGCAAAGGCAAATAATGTGGATGTAGATGAGACCGCCCCGGAGAGATTGGTAAGGAATAAAAGTAAGTCATATCGCCATACCAGAAATGGGATAGATAATCCTGTGAGGATCCATAGCCAGCTGTATTCAATCTTGAGCCTCCTCTCTCTCACCAGTTCAAATACGATGGCAAGGAGTATAAACGCAATGGCAATGGCAAATATCTTCTGCTTCAATGGCATATCCATATCAGTCCTCCATCTTTAATTCTTTATTGGATTTTAGAATACACAACAATATTGAAAAGAACATATTGAACATATAGGTTATGGCCCTGATTCCATAGTGCATAGAACGTCCACTTATTCTCTTCTTCATAGTAACCGGTACCTCACCTATCTTTAGACCGGCCTTAATGGCGAGTATCATCGCATCCGCATCAGGGAAGGAGAGCGGCATAATATCAGAGATATAGTATCTCATTGCCCGCCTGCTCAGACACTTAAATCCGCTCGTTGGATCCTTAATAACAACTCCTGTGGCAATATGGATAACAAGTGTAAAGAACCTCAGTGCCAGAGATTTTAAGAATCCCGCCTCCCTGTAATCCTTAATAAAACGACTGCCAATTACTATGTCGTTCTGACTCTTTATAGCCATCTCAGAGAGCTGGTTTATGGATTCCACAGGATGCTGTCCATCTCCATCAAATAGAATCACCTGCTCAAATCCCTTCTCATAGAGATATTTCAATCCCGTCTGAATGGTAGCACCATATCCGGCATTGATACAATGTCTGAGAACTGTGACATCATAATTTTTTACTACTTCCAGTGAATTATCATATGAGCCATCATCAACTACCACGATCTCATAATCCTTCTTAAATTCTGAAAGAGAAGAAAGGACAGCACCTATGCTCTTCTCCTCGTTAAACATCGGAATAAGTATAGCCCTCTTCACTTCCCTCTCCCTCCATATCCCCTTATTGCTCCCAATGTCACACCCCTTAATGCAGCGAGCGGCTTCTTCGCCCTTATTCCAAAGAAGAGAAGATTAAAGAGTATCGTAAAAGCAAGTGGGATAAATCTATACGGTCTATCTTTCAAAGGGGAGTGCTTTATAACGGTTCTAATATGATTCCTTGTAACCATCTCTGCAATGTCCTGAGTAGAAAATCTCCTGATGCTCTGCGCACCGAGATGAATTATATTTGCATCCCTTAATACCACCGATATTATGCCCTTCTCTTTAGCCTGAAGACAGAATGATACATCCTCAAAGTAATAATCATATTCTTCATCAAACCCCAAATCTTTAAGGATCTCTGTTTTCAGCATAAAGAATGTACCTGCAACAGCATCCGGAAGTATTACTTCCTCCCCAATTGAGGTAAATTCAGAATTGTTATATAGATTAAAATTTCTTCCTGTAATCAGATTGAGTCTTATACCGGCTGATTCCACCAGATTATTGCCCTTTAAGATTACAGGTCCTACTATGGTATAGGGATGGTTTTTAATGAATGAATGCATCCTGAAAATTGCCATCCTATCTACAACTATATCATTGTTGGAGAAGAGAATATACTCGTATCCCTTTGCAATCGCATAATCTCTTGCAATATTCAGCCGTGAGGCATATCCACCATTCTTATCATCACAGATGATTTCTACTCCCTCATTCACAAAGGCATCCACCTCATCGCTCTTACAGAGAACTAAAATGTCGGGCACCAATAGACCTTTTCTGACAGAAGAGATTGCAGACCTCGTGATTTCCGGGTATTGAGAGTGAATAATAGCAAGTATAATATTGTGATTGGTCACCTGCTCCATATAAGTCTTCTCTTTATAATATCAGGGATCCTATCTTCATTCAACCCTGCAAAAAACGACACAAGCTGCAGCATTCTCAAAAATGGCTCTCTTAACAACCAGTTTACCTTCTCTCTTGAAGATATATTCACTCCACTGATGGTAATCAAATCAAGTAAAAATGCTGAAGGGAGAAATTTAATAAAGTATTCAACTCCAAACTTCTCTCTCTGAAAAGATCTGAGCCTCCCCTCCTCAAAGTGCCGTCTTATGAGATTATATGGTTCTCTATAGATAGGGTGTGAGTGAATTACAATAGAATTTGCAGAATATACTATGCCTCCGCCCTCCTTTATGACGGAGTGTGCCCAGAGATAGTCCTCTCCAAAAGAGACATCCGGGAAGTTTATTCTCATAAGCGACTCTCTCTTAATTGCACAGGAGACTGTATCAAAGAGAATTGGGAGATTACTACCCTTACATATCAATTCATCCTCATTCCTGCCAAAATATGGATGATTAATAAGGTCTGTAATTCTGAGCGGGTCACAGCCTTTATCCGGGATCTGTCTTGAGAATGCGGCATCATATCCATCAATGCTCTTCAGGAGCTCCCCTATCCACCCCCTGACTGGCAGGGCATCTCCATTCAAAAATATCAGGATTTCAGAATCCGAATATTTGAGAGCGAGGTTGCGGGTCCGACCGTGGCCAAACTCATCTAATTTAATATCAATTACCTTAATACCATTCTTTTTAAGTAATGCCCCGGTATTATCCTCTGATTCCGTATCAAACGCAATGATATCTCTGCCATTACATTCATTCAGGATGATTCTAATTGACTCTTTCAGCCTCTCCTCATTATTTCTACAGATTAAGAAGAGCGTAAAATCCTTATGTCTACTCTCTTTTCTTTTCACCTTCAAACTCCACAAGTGTACCATTCTCTACCACCATAGGTACATTCGGCTTGATATTCTCCGGTATTTTATAGAGCACATCTGAGATATGCGGGACAATAACCGCATCATTTGGAATCTCCCTCCCCGGCGCAATAAATATATCAGGCCCAATAAAGCATCTATGACCGAAGCAGGAACCCAATATCTCCAGATTTACCGGATGCGGTTTCTTATTATAAACCACAGATATCTTCCCTCCGTACTTTAAGTCCATAGGTCTTGCAAGTCCGGTAAGTTTTACATTTCTTCCAGACATACAGAATTGCATCCCATCTATACAGACATCTCCATCTGGATAAGCCACAACCCCATTCAGAATAGTAATCTGACTGATATAGCAGCCTCTATCTATAATTGAGAAGGTTATCTTGGTCTTCTCCTCAATTATTACATCACGATTTATTACAGATGCCTTTATATATGACTGTGGTCCTATCTTTACATTATCTCCAATCATAGAAAATTCAAGTATCGCAGATGGATGAATCTCACAATTTCTCCCCACAACATTGAACCATCTCATCATAGCAGAGAGGAGATTTCTCTTTGAGAAAGAGGTGCTTATACTCTGATATTTGATGAACTCAACCATACCTCTAAGTATAAATGATATAAAGGCTATTATAAGTCTTGTAATTACCCAGAATGGATGAGAAGTTATATACTCCACCCATTTTACAATTATCTCCATCTGATTTGCATTGAGTAGATTTACCCAGTGATTTATATGAAATGCGATAGAGGTGGTGACAGGTTGTTCAAAATGAGATTTACCGAACATATTTGGAGGGATAGGCTGTCTTATTACCACCTCCTTGAATTTAATAAATGCCGGCCTGATATTCTCTAAATTGCTCAAATCAGAGATGTTTTTTATATAAAAGAGATTATATGCCCTTCCAGACATTCCATTCTCTCTTACCTCTCTGAGCCCCTGCAAAGGCTCATACTTTTTTACGAATAGCGAATCTGGAATAGCAAGGCGTGCAGAGCCTTCTACCTTTTTGATTGCATTCATAAAATATCTTATACAACGTCTCGTAAAATACACATTGTCAAAAAAAAGGAGAAAATCCGAATCATTGATCTGCGATACATCGGATATATCCATAGTCTCTATCCCAAACTCCTTAAGAACCAGGTCCTGATACTCCTTAAGAGTCATAAACCCAACCATTGATTCCGATACATCTTCCATAAATGGAGTAATGACTGTATTTGTCTTTAATCTGTATGCCTTCATAAAGCCACCATAATTATTGCTTTGCAATATATCATAAAAAGCTGGAATTTGCCCAAATTTTTTGAATTTGTGTTTTTTAAAAACTTCTTTACTTTAACACTTTATCATTATAATATAACCCCTCATAAATCCCTTATCAGGAGGAGAGATGAAGAGAGTATTTATTTTTATATCTGTATTCCTTCTGGCTGTCTCCATTCTTGCCGAGACAAATACAGAAGAGGTCATTAAGAAGGCTGATGAACTATGGACTTTGAGAGATAATCCGTCTAAAGCACAGGAGTCACTAAATCTTTTAAAGAATGCCCTTAAATCCTCGCCAGAAGATTATGAACTCCTATGGAGATATGCCCGAATCAATTTCTGGCTTGCGGATTCTTCTGACAATAAGGAGATAAAGGCAAAGCATGGTAAAGAGGGTTATCTGGCTGGACAGAAGGCAACTACAATTAAACCCGATAGAGTGGAGGGTTATTTCTGGGGAGTTGCCGCACTCGGGATGTATTCAGAGGGGATCGGAATCCTTAAATCCATTAAAGAGGGAAATAAGGGGAAGTTTGAGAGTATGCTCAACTCTGCATTAAAGATTGATAAGACTTATGAAGGTGGTGGTCCAATCAGGACTCAGGGTAGATTCTTTGCCAGACTTCCCTGGCCAATGAAGGATATAAAGAAAGGTTTGAAACTACTGGATGAATGTATTGCCCTCAACAAGAAAGTCATCAGAGCAATGTATTATAAGGCAGAGATACTCTTTGATGAGGGGGAGTATAAAGAGTCAAAGGGGCTTCTTTTGAAGATACTCAATGATGAATTTCCAAATGATGATGAACCAGAAAAGAGACTGATCAGGAGCTGGGCAGAGAGATTGATGAAGAAGGTAGAAGAGAAACTCAAATAATTTCTGTCCGAGGAGGTAATATATGGGAAATATTGGACTACCTGAATTGATCGTCATTCTGGTTATAATACTGGTTATCTTTGGAGCCGGTAAACTCCCTCAGATTGGAGAGGCTCTCGGTAAGAGCATCAGGAGTTTCAAAAAGGCGGCCTCCGGAGAGGATGAGCAAAAAGCAGAGACACCAAAACAGGATAGCGATGAAATAAAGAAGGAACCAAAATAAGATATGTTCTGTCCATATTGTGGTGCAAATATACAGATAGATGCCCTCTACTGTAAAAATTGTGGCAGACAGATTGGGTATCAACCTCCAGTCTCGCAACCACCACCACAACAGACAAATTTTCAAAATAATAATACAGCCTCAGGAATGAGGGACTGGACAATTGCAACCCTGCTCTCATACTTTCTTGGTGCACTCGGCGTAGATAGATTCTATCTTGGATATAGCGGACTTGGTATATTGAAGCTTCTGACCTGTGGTGGATGCGGTATCTGGGCGATAATAGATTTTATCCTGATAGGTATAAATAGTTTGAGAGATGTAAATGGTCTTCCTTTATATGGGAGAGAGGGGAAAGAATGGGTATTTTATCTTTTAATAGCGCTATGGATTTTAAGTTTTATTGCAGGATTTCTTCTCAGTCTATTGGGGAGTCTTCTTTGAAATATCCTGCGGGACTTTCTTTTATAAAAGGGCATCTGATATGTTAATCCTGGAAAGGAGAAGAGTATGAAGCAGCTTTTATTTGTGGTCTTTATAATTGGCTTTGGGTTTATCTTATCTGCCTGTCCACCAAAATATATCCCGGGAACCACTATTATTGATAACGACGAGAACAGGGCGATTGTTACCCTGATTGAGAAATATAGAAGGGCTTATGAGGAGAAGGATATAGATACAATAATGTCACTGGTCTCAAAGAATTTTTACGATACTGGAGGGAATGCGGATCCAGCAGATGACTATAATTACGAAGGGCTACAGAAGAACTTGAAAGAGAAATTTGCCAGGACAAAGGCTCAGGGGCTTGAGATAAGAATTAAATCCATTGATTTTGATAAAGCAAATAATAAAGTCTCTGTAAAGTATAACTATTTCGTGAAATTTCAGATGGCTCTCTCTTCGGGAGACAGGTGGGAGACCGCCTCTGATTCAGCCGAGATTACATTCGTAAAAGAGAATGGCGAATGGAAGATTATAAAAGGACTATGACCTTATCTTATAGAATTCCTGAGCATAAATAGTAAATAATCAGTAAATATAGGTGCATATTTCTCAGAGATCGCCTGCGCCGCTGCATCACCGGACCCTTCAAGGGTCTTACTTACATTCCTATCAATCCTTTCAATCGCCATCTGATAAGACCTCTTCGCCTCTTCCCTCTTCCCAAGACCTTCATTTGCAAGGGCTATACAATAATATTTTAGTGAGAATGAGAGAATGTTATTTTCACAGAGGAAAAGTGCCTCCTTATATTCTTGAGACTTTGCCTTCACTATCCCTTTCAGCACCTGTGTTAAGAGGTACCTAATCTTAAGATTCTCTTTGAGATATAACTTCTCAGCCTCAGAAAATGCAACATACCCTCTGTCATAATCATTCTGGAAGAAGTAGATTATCCCTTTATTATATAGCAGGTCTGCAAGGTCAATATTGTATTTCCCATTCCTATAAAAGCCCTCTGCCTCTCCAATCACCTTTAATGCCTCACTGTAATTATTCATAGAGGCGAGCACTACGGCGATATTACTCTTCATCTCTGAGGACATTACTTTATCTGAAATGGAATTATAGATATGCTCAGCCGCCTTATATAATTTGAGCGACTCCTCATATTCGCCCTTCAAATAATATATAGCCGCCTTTGAAGAAAATATCTTTGCCATACTTTTACTATCATTCTTATTCTGTGACCTGAACCACTCCTCATAAGTGCTTAAAAGCTCAATTGCATAATTATATTTCTTCTCGGAGACCATACCTGCAATGCTGTCAATCATACAACTCTCATAATAATTTGAATCAGAGGGGATACACCTATTCTCTGCGATTAAAAAGGTCGGGACAAGAAGAATTCCAATTACAATCAGCATTTTACTTATTCTATTCATATTTTACCTCCTTAAAGATTACTCATAAAATATCAATTCTATATTAACTGGCTTCGGGACATAGACATAGGGCTCTGCTAAGTGAAGGATTGCCCTGATACTTCTGTCCATCTCACCAATGCCAGTGGACTTTCTTATAATATGTGAATTTACATAACCATTTTCGCTTAGTGTCATCTCAACAATCGCCGTTCTCTTCTTCTTTTCAAGGAGCTTCTTCTGATAGATAACTGGAACAAATTTATTAGCCTTCTCCTCAATCATCCTTCTTACAAGTTCATAATCCTGTGAAAGCAACTGTTCAGAAAAATCTTTAGAAGGTGCCCGCTGCTCATTGATTTTGGATGTGACTACCCTGAGAGATGATTCCTGCTCAGACATATGGCTTTTCTCTGCCACCTTTATTGAATTTTTCAACATCTCTGACCCTTTAATCTTGATATCGGGATTTGATTTTAGTCTATATAATATCCTTGAAGTAATAGTTGCCTCCCTGTTATCACTTTCTGGATTTGCCTTTTTATTATTCTCTGCTTTGATAATCTTTCTTTCGGGGATTGTTGGTTTAAGATTTAAATAGTTTGTACTCTTTGTCTCAGATATCTGAGATTTGAGTCTATCTTCTCTTTTAACCTCTATATCTTTTGAAATACTTAATTTTGAATCCTCTCTTATGGTATCTCTGTAATCTATTACTGATTTTAGGGGGTTGCTCTCATTGATGGACTTTATAACCTCAACCTCAATAATTGTATTCTGCCTGAAAAACTCTTTTATAATTTCAGCATTCAATCTTAAAGTAATCAGGGCAAATATGATTAGATGCACCACAATAGAAGCAATAAAGAACGGTGATTTTCTAAAAAAAGTGCTCATATTATTAAGATACCTATAATAGTATTTAGATTCTTTAATTGTAGCAGACAAGATTCCATTACAATCTCAATTTTATACCCGTTAATTACTAAATTCAACAAGAATTTATATCAAAAACTACATACCATACATATATGGCGAGCTTACTGCTGTCCAAAACAATCTGTTTTTAGAAATTAAATATTAGCAAAATAAGGATTCTGGACGGGTAAAGCCATATTTTCAAAATCAGAATACCTCAAAAACAGAAAGACGAGATTATTAAATTGGTTTCTATAATAGATACAACAAGTTATTACCTCCAATCCATTCGTTTTATAAGCGAGCATCTATTTTAATGTGTTTCATATTTACGACTGGAGAATCATCGCAGGTAGAAGGTGGAGTTGTTGTGCAATGCTCTAAAAGAGTCGTAAAGATGATAATTGGAATATGAAGATAATATCTCACAATTGTATATATTTACTTTAATAATTTACCAGACTATACATTTTGATAGCGTCATATACACCATTTATTATAAACTGAATGGCTATCGCTGCGAGAATCATTCCCATTATTCTTATGATGATTTTAAGTCCGGTCTGTTTCAGATATCTGAGTAGATACTGAGCCCCTTTGAGCATAAAATAGGTAATAAGACAGGTCAAAAATATAGAAATAAAGACTGGGATAACATATAGCCAATTCTTTGCCTGACCCATAAGGACCATAACAGTTGAGATTGAACCGGGCCCCGAGAGCATTGGCAGGGCAAGTGGAATTAAGGCAACATCCTCTTTTTCAACTCCCTCCCTCTCCTCCTCTGGCGTAGTCTTGACCCTCGTCGTACGGGCTCTAACCATATCCATAGCAATATACCAGAGCAGTACCCCTCCAGCTATCCTGAATGCAGCGAGGGTTATTCCAAAGGCAGAGAATATTAGTTTACCAAATACTGCAAAGACGAGCAAAATAAGACCGGCGGCTATAGTTGCCCTCTTTGCAATACTTATCCTCTTCTGCTCCGAATCCGATTGAGTCATTGAGATAAATATAGGGATTAAGCCTATGGGGTCCACAACAAAAAATATCGTAGAGAAAGCCATAGAGGAAAATACAATAAAATCTTTCAGGTCAAATCCCATACAAATCTATCCAATACCATATAATTATCTAAATTCAATTCAAAATTAAATATATCATTTGAAAAGAGTAACCTGATGAAAATATTTGACAGAAAATACAGTCTGTGCTTTAACACAATATCACCCAACAGGTGTGAGATTATTGTGAAGCCCTTTAACACATCCAGAGAGATTTCAAGCAAAAACTTGATTCTGTAGAAGTTACCAATCCTCAACAATACAAAAAATCGCCCAATTTAGGTACAATTTAATAAGGAGGGGTTGTGATGGAAATAAAAAATTGTAAACCAGAATCTAACGCCGAGAATAAGGTTTCTGAATATTTTAAAGCAAATCTACCGGCTGATTGGACTGGAATTGCCAACCTGAAATTGATTGGAGTTTCAGAAATAGACCTTTTATTAATTATTCCAGAAAAAGGAAAAAATAATTAAAGTCTTTGAACATTATGGCTTAAATAAAGGTCATTTAATCATCTTTAATAATGATATGGTAAAAGCTATCTTAAGCATCTTATATAACAATGAAAGAGCAAAGAATGAAATTCCTAAAAGACTTATAGACATACAAAAGGGAATATATCAAAAGGTTGTTGAACAAATTGACAAAACATCAAGTGAACTCTTTGAAGGAATCATGGAAAATGAGGAATTTAAGTCAACAAGCAGTAATCGTATCCTGATAGAAGGGCTTGCGGGTTCCGGGAAG
>JBMFOP010000037.1:0-27996 GCA_049969675.1 Myxococcota bacterium
TTTGGCATTGTCCCTACAAATGTTTATATCCTTAGATTCTGGTTTATTATCTTAAAGAATACCTCTATCTGCCAGATGTCTTTGTATATGGCAGGCAATGTCGTTGCTCAAAATTTAAGATGTCTTGTAATAAGCAGTATTACCTCTCTCTTTGCATCATCCCATACCTCAATTCGCCTTAATTAATGGAGAAAATCCCCTTTATGAATGAGCCAGCCCAAATTGAAAAGATAACATCGCTACAAATTGCTCACAACAACTAAATCTATTTGCTCCATAATCAGCCTTCGTCTCATATAATGCCCTGTAAAAATCATTCTTAAAAAATATCTGTAGAATTTATCAAAAACTAACGTGATTCATATAAATCCTTCTCTTAAAATTCAATATCTAAATGTTCTAAAATTAAAATTTATTTTTGAACGGATGTGTGTTTATTTTATAAAATACTAATTCCTCAATTTTTTGTATGTTACGGATTAAAAGGCAATTTTACACCCAGCTTTTTGGAACAGGGTGCGGGAGCTTTATCTGACTCAGAGGGGCATCTACATCCTTGAGCCCATTGCCGGTTATCAGCAGGAGTACACTCTTATATCTTTTCAACTCCATCTTCATCTTGATAGCACCCGCAAGGGCCGCTGAGGCGGCTGGTTCGGCAAATATACCGGTCTTTGAGGCAAGGATATTTTGTGCACTCATTATTTCGGCATCTGATACATCCACTGTCGTCCCACCAGAATCCTCCACCGCCCTCTTTGCCATATAGGCATTACTCGGAGTTGATACTGAGATTGAATCTGCAATTGTATCAGGTACCCTACAATCTTCATATTTACCTGAACGAATATATCTATTTATGGCATTTGAGCCCTCTGCCTGAACAGAGATGAGTTCAGGCACCTTCTTTATTAATCCAGCCATCTTCAAATCATAGAATCCCTTATAAACGCCGGATATAATCACTCCATCACCTACAGGCACCACAACTACATCTGGGACACTGAAATTCATCTGAGCAAATATCTCGAGTGAGACTGTCTTCTTCCCTTCAATCGTAAGCGGATGATATGCGGTATTCCTGTTTAACCCCCCTCGCCGCTCTGTATATCTAAGAGACATTGCGAAGGCGTCATCATATCTCCCGTCTACAAGAATTATCTCTGCACCATATAAAACAATCTGAACAAGTTTAGCCTTTGGTGCGGTCTTCGGTACAAATATTACTGCCCTCTTATTTGCATTTGCACATACCGCGGCAAGGGCAGATGCTGCATTCCCTGTTGAGGCACAGACTATCTTCTCCTCTTTTAGCCTATTTGCCTCTGAGACCATCAAAAATGATGCCCTATCTTTAAGAGAACCACTCGGATTCAGTCCGTCGTATTTGATAAATAATTGCCTCACGCCAATCAATGTGGATAGAGAGGGACTCTGAATAAGCGGGGTATTCCCAACCGGATAATCCGGGAAATATCTCTTTTCAACCGCAGAAAACAGGGTAAAATCTGGATTCTTTTTTGAAAAATGTCTCTTGATAAATCCATAGTCAAATTCAGCTCTGAGTACTCCACTAAGTGGGAGACCGGGTTTATAATCCTTTGAACATTCAGGACAGAGATACCTCACCTCATCTCTTTTATATTCTCTGCCACAAAGAGTGCAACGGTATATAAAGTGTATCATAGGTATCTATTTATTTTAACCCATTTAGTTCTGCTACGAGCCCCGCATAAAATGCCGCAGCGGCACTCAGATGCTCTATCGGACAGAACTCATCAGGGGCGTGTGCATATATCTCATTGCCGGGACCAAAGCCAATACAGGGGATATTGTGCATACCCATTATAGCCACTCCATTTGTAGAGAATGTCCATTTGTCCACCACTGGCTCTTTTTCAAACAAATTTTTATATACATTTACAGCAGACTTTAGGTATGGTGAGTTTTCCTCAAGCATCCACGTAGGATAGTACTTCTCAGTCGGATATTTGAGGCCGGTATATGCGGCCTCTTCATATTTCAGGACCATTACTTTTGCATCCGGATATCCCGCAATTTTGCATGCCTCCTTTACCTCCGCAATGGCACTCTCCTTTGTCTCTCCATAGGTAAGTCTTCTATCAAGCTGAATCCTTGCTCCATCAGGCACAGCACACTGAGAAGGGGAGGAGAAGAATATCTGTGTCACCGCAATAGTCCCTTTACCCAGAAAGTCGTGGCCCCTTAAACGTTCATTCAACTTCTCTATCTCAAGGGCGATTCTGGAGATCTTATAAATGGCATTGTCACCACGCTCCGGTGCAGAGCCATGACAGGACTTTCCGCCCACCTCAACCATAATCTCCATTCTCCCTCTATGTCCTCTATATATATTCAGATTGGTTGGCTCTGTTATAACAACTAACTCTGGAACTATTTTATCCTCTTTTATGATATACTGCCAGCATAGACCATCACAGTCCTCTTCCATAACCGTACCTGTAAAATAGATGGTAAAGTCTTTATTTAGATTCAGATCCCTTATAATCTTTGCGGCATAGACCATGGAAGCCATTCCACCCTCCTGATCAGTCGCTCCCCTACCAAGCACTTTATTATCCTTGATCTCTCCAGAAAACGGGCTAAATGTCCATAGAGATTCATCTCCAGGATAAACTGTATCAATATGTGCATCAAATGCTATCGTTCTCTTCCCGTCCCCAAGCCGGCCTATCACATTCCCGAGTCCATCAATCTTCACTTCATCAAACCCAATCCTCTTCATCTCCTCTGCAATTCTGCCGACCACCTCCTTCTCCTTTGTAGAGAATGCGGGTATCTTTATCATATCCCCTAAAAATCTTGCAGTATCCATCTCGTACTTCTTTGAAAGTTCAAGGATCTTCTTGTAAATACTCATAAATTGTACCTCCAGATATGAGCCAGATGATGCCTATCCAGCTCGGGAGAAGTTATATCAATTTTGCTATTATGTAAAATCTTTTTTTACCTTACAGACGACCTTTATATATCGGTCATTGCTAAAATTTTTAGACATTAAACTATTGACTTTTATGGGGTTATATTTTAATTACAATCCTATGAAGGATGAGTTTTCTAATGAAAATATGCTCAAAATCCTGATTTCTCAGAAGAAATATATTGAGGCTTATAGGCTATATAAGATTTTGCTAAATAATGGCACCATACAGGAACCTTCTATCTATGTTGAACTCATCAGGGAGGTTGAAAAGATCGACCCGGTCCTTACAATGGACAAAGAGACAAAGGCAAAGAAGGCAGAAAAATTGGTCAAGATATTAAACCGTATCAGAGGGATAAAAGGCAGAGAGCATAAAGTGGTGCAGAAGATTGAGCAGAACGTACCACTCGTGGAGGAGAAGGTGATATCTGAGACAACTGAAAAGGTGAAGCACGAGCCACAAGAAAGGAAAAGGGAAGAAAGACTGTCCCTTACCACCATTGATATATTGAAGACAATAGAGGGATTTACAGCCGTATCTATTAGTAGTATTATGAATATGATCTGTGGAAATTTCTCAAAAGATATTTTGAGCAGGAGAGCCAGATCTGAGAAGATTGAGATACTTCAAGAGATGCTTAAAAGGATTGAGATAATAAAAAGTCACAGGAAGAAGGAGTTATTAAATGTTTGAAGAATTACTCTCAAATGCATTTAAGCGAATGGATGGAGCAATTCTCTGTGCAGTTATTGATGAAGAGGGGATTCCAGTCGCATCCTATCCGCGGGAGAATGAGAACTCTGAGGCATCGGAATTGATTCTACAGGTCTTAAATGAACTAAAACAGACCATAAATCTTATAAGTGAAAATAACTTTGGAAATACACAGGAGATATTGATTAAGACCGATAGATATATTCTTATCATAAAACCCTTAAAAGAGAATTACTTTCTGGTCTCTGTCCTATCAACCAATGCCATCTCTGGGAAGGCAAGATATATACTCAAAATTATTGAAGACGATATTAAATCACAGTTATAATCTTTCGGAGGTAATATGTACGATACATCAGACTTCAGAAAAGGACTCAAGATAGAGTACAATGGCGAACCATACGAGATAGTGGATTTTCAGCATGTAAAACCCGGAAAGGGGAATGCCTTTACCAGAACCAGAATTAAAAATCTCATTACCGGCAATGTGCTTGAGGTCACTTTAAAATCTGGTGAAAAGGTTGGAAAGCCAGACTTAGAAGAGAAAGAGATGCAGTTTATGTATGCTGATGGTGATTCATACTTCTTTATGGACCAGCAGAGCTTTGAGCAGATAGAGATAAATAAAGATACGCTCTCTGACTCAAGATTATTCCTGCTTGAAAATACAACCGTCTATATCCTTTTCTACAAAGGTAAAGTCATAGGGATTGACCTCCCGATATTTATGGATATTGCAGTTGCAAAGACAGACCCGGGCTTTAAGGGAGATACAGTCTCAAATACCACCAAACCAGCTGAACTTGTAACAGGTGCAAAGGTGCAGGTTCCACTATTTATCAATGAGGGAGATGTAATCAGGGTTGATACAAGGACTGGCGAATATATTGAGAGAGTAGCCCTCAAGAAATAATCCTTAGAGGTAAAAAATTGGCTATTAATAAGGATAAAATAAATCAGGAAGCCACAAAATATATTCAGAAAGGCCAGTATGACAAGGCAATCAAGGAGCTCCATAAGATAGTCGCGGAGGAGCCCGATGATGTGAGGACTATTCAGAAGATAGCCGAATTATATGCAAGAATGGGCGACAGTAAAAATGCTATTGAGAACTACTCCAGGGTGGCTGATGTATATACCAAACAGGGGTTCTTCCTGAAGGCAGTCGCCATCTATAAAAATATAATTAAGATTGATGGTTCAAGAATAGATATCTACGACAAATTGGCTCAGGCCTATACCCTTCTGGGTATAGTCAATGAGGCTATCAATCAGTATAATGCTATCATTGCAATCTATGAGAAATCGGCAAATTATAAAGACTCTATCCCCATTATAAAGAAGATTCTGGAGCTCTCCCCAAACGATATACTTATGAGGATGAAGCTGGCAGAGCTCTATTACAGAGAAGGGATGAATCAGGAATCAATTGAAGAATATAAGAACATCGCCAGATTTTTAAGAGAGAACAATAGATTTGATGAATATATACGGGTCATAGAACGACTCAGCACCATTGACCCGGAGAATCTGGAATATCTACTTGAGATAGCAGAGATATATCTCTCAAGAGGCGATTTCACATCCAGTATGCAGAGGCTTCAACAGGCATACAAAATTAATCCAAAAGAGCCAAAGGTCTTAAACTTAATTGCTGAGGTATTTAGAAAGAGCAATCAGATTGCCAACGCAGTGGCGGCATATAAAGAGCTTTTAAATGTATATACAGCCTCTTCAAAGTTGAAGGAGGCTGAAGGGATTAGAAAGATTATTACTACACTGACCGGAAAAGATATATCCCCGGCCCCGATATCAAAGGAGCTCTCAAATAGAATCACGGATTCTGTCTCGTCTGGCTCAAGTTCATATCCAAAGAAAGAGTTCAGACCGGTCTCAAAAGAGATACCAGTTCAATCATCAGCACCCAAACCGCCCCCGGAGCCATCTGTGTCAAAGGCAATTCCAGTAGCAGTCAAAAAAGATAAGCAGCCGACCGCCTCCGATATACCGAGACTTTTAACCGAGACAGATGTATATTTAAAATACGGATTAAAGCAGAAGGCGGTAAATCACCTCAAGACTATCTTGACTCTTGACCCTGAAAATCTGGATGCGCACTTAAAATACGCCAATCTACTTGCATCCTCCGGTGAAAACGAACAACTTATCTCAATCTATATGAATATTGCAAATATCTACCTCAAACTTGAAAATATTGAAGAGGCAAAGAGGTATCTATTGATGGTGATTGAGCTTGACCCCCTCAACGAGACTGCACGCAATACCTACGATATGCTCGCAGAGGGAAAGATAGAGGAGATATCTGATGAGGTGGTGGAGCTTGACCGGTACCAGTTTCAGGAGAATAATAAAGCCCAGGAAGAGGCAAAACCTGATATTGAGGTAACAGTGGATGAAGAGCCAGAAGAGGTGATTGAGGTAGTTCCCCAGAAGGCTGATTCTGAGGAGATTGAGGTAGTAAGTTTAGATGAAGAGGCAATAGAGACCAAACCAGAGGCTCAACAATCAGAAGACGAATTTGTAGATGAGTTAGAAGAGGCAGAATTCTTCATTTCACAGCAATTAATTAACGAGGCGATAGATATCTATAAGCAGATACTTGAGAAGAATCCCGAACACCCTATTGCAAAGGCAAAACTCAAGGAATTGACAGAGAAGGAGACCGCCGGGGCAGATTCAGTTGAGGAGATTATTCAGAAACAGGAAAATCTGGAGATTCCGATAGAACAGATATTATCAGAATCCAGAAAACAGCTCTCCAAACTTATTGATGCAAATGATGCTCAGGCACATTTTGACCTCGGTTGTGCATATAGAGATATGGGCCTCTATGACGAGGCGATAGAGGAGTTTAAGATAGCAATGCAGAATGAAGAGAAGGAGATACCGGCTCTCAATATGATTGCTATGATAAATCTTGAGAGACAGAGATATACAGATGCCATATCCATCTTTAAGAAACTCTTAAATTATGATGAGATTACCGACGAACAGAGAATGGAATTTATCTATCAAATAGGAAGTGCATATCTCAAACTTAATGATAGGAGTGAGGCGCTCTTCTATCTCAATAAGATATTCAAACAGAATCCAAATTACCGAAACATCAAGCAATTGATGTCACTCATTCAGAGTGGCGAAAAAAAAAAGTAGTTCCTCAATAAAATAGAATATGGGTATAGATTATGTTTATTCTTCTAACAAATGATGATGGTATAAATAGTAATGGTATAAATACAATTTACAAAGTACTGAGCATAAGTCATAGAGTAGTAGTCATCGCCCCCGAGAGTGAGATGTCTGCCACATCCCATTCAATCTCCCTCCATTCCCCTCTTAGAGTAAAGAAGATTGATAATACACATTATGCAGTAAATGGCACACCGACTGACTGCATCAATCTGGCACTATTCCATATCTTAAAAGAAAAACCAGACCTGATAATTTCTGGTATCAATCAGGGACCCAACCTTGGGACAGATGTCTCATATTCCGGAACTGTCGCTGCCGCGTTAGAGGGTGCCATTCTGGGGATAAAGTCTATTGCAGCATCCTGTGTGGATTACAGGGTAAAGAATCTAATACCGCACTCCGAATTTATCAAATTCTTTATCAGAAATATCAAACATCAGAAATCGCTATTTAAGGGCTCTTTTATCAATATAAATATGCCCGCAAATCTAAGTGGACCTCCATATAATTTTGAGATTACAAGGCTTTCCAGCAGGAGATATGATAAGGTAATAGAGAAGAGGAAAGACCCGCGTGGGAGAGAATATTTCTGGATTGCTGGCGAACCGATGAATACCGATAATGGCAGAGGAACAGATGTATATGCACTCAATCATAATATGATATCAATTACTCCAATTCAGATTGACCAGACCGACTATAAGAGAATTCGCATTCTAAAAAAATACTTAAAAGGGCTTAAATGAACTCTGCCTATAAAAACCCTCTCTATTTATGTCTATTATCATCGCTCTCAATTTTAATTTTTATGACCGCCTGCCCCTCCCCCAGATGGAATATAATTGAAGAGAATGAAATAGAAGAGGGAAGGGATGGGATATATCATATTGTTGCAAAGGGAGAGAATCTTTATAGAATCTCCAGGGCATATGGTGTGGACATTCAGGAACTGGCAGAGATAAATGATATAGAGGATATATCTCAAATCAAAGCAGGACAAAGGATATTCATCCCCGGTGCAAAGGAGATAAAGAAGGTGGAGATAGTAACATCTTCAGAGTCAAATATAAGTTCAGATACACAGAACCAACAGGGGGAGAGGATAAAGGATAGTCAGACCACAAACAAAAAAGAGACCACACAGGAGATAAAGACATACAGAGGTAGATTCATCTGGCCAGTTAAGGGGAAGGTGATAAGCTACTTTGGTGTCAGGGGAGGAAAGAATCATAAAGGGATAGATATAGCCGCTCCCGAGGGCACAAAGATAGTCGCTTCAGATTCAGGGACAGTGATATATTCTGATAACAAATTAAAAAACTATGGAAATGTTATTATTATCAAGCATACAGACAATTACATCACAGTCTATGCCCACAATAAAGTCAACTATGTTAAAGAGAATGAGATGGTGAAGAAGGGTCAGATAATTGGTGAGGTTGGTCAGACCGGAAATGCAGAGGCACCACATCTACACTTTGAAATAAGAGACAATACAAGAGCAAGAAATCCGTTATTCTATCTCCCATAGAAAAAAGATTTCTGTTTACAAAATTTCCAAGTTAAGTTGAGGCACACATCTGTCCGAAAAAAATTTTAATTCTAGTTCTCTTAGATATTGAATTTTAAAGAGAAAGAATTATCGCCTTAGTTTTTGATAAATTCTACATATATTGCTTAAGAATATGTTTTACAGGGCGGTGAGAGAGAGGAATAAGGCGATTGATCTCTTAAAGGTAATGAATAATCTCTTTACTTCTTTAGAGAGAAAATCCCACCATTGTGGTACGGTAAAATAGGATTGTGAGGACAGGGTTTAAGTCCATAAGTGCTAAGTTATTGAAACAAATATTACATTATTGAAAGTAGAAAGACATTCAGAACATTGAAGATGAGAAAGGAAATAAAATGCTACAATGACTACAAATCAAAGCCGTTCAAATGGACATATAATGAAAGCCATTATTCGGATTAATTATAACATTTATTATTAGACAAGACACTACCCGAGATTTCTGATGGGGTTTTACAATATAAGATTTTGGGGGAATGAATAAATCCTTTAAGACTCCACCATATGTGCCAGATGTAACCATTGTAGGGGCTAATGATTATTAGCCCTTACTTAAGTTGGACAGCCTTTTAATTGATAATGAAGAGAATCGGGGTAACCTGATTTTGAGAATATGGACTTATCCATCCAGAGTCCTTATTTTACAAATAGTTAACTTCTCAAAGCAGATTATTCTGAACAGCAATGGTTGAGGCAGAACCCTGTTGGTGTTTGATAACATAAAAATTCAGCGCAGTATCTGAATGATTTCAATAGCAGTAGTATTCAGAATTTAGTGTGCATAATTTTTCTATTGCATCTATAAACCTTGGGGATGGCCTGATAAATACAGGGTCAGATATATTATAAATCTTTGTGCTCTCATTAAGAAATAGCCTGAATGCACCAGAGATATCATTCTTTCTCTCTTTACCCATCATCACTGATTCAGAGATATTTATTACCATATCGGGTTTTAGTCTTATTAATACCTCATTATCAAGGACGGGATATTTATATTCTCCATCATATATATTTCTGAGCCCTGAAAGATTCAATAATTCACCTACAAAGGAGTTCTTTCCCGCCACCATCATCGGGTTTTCATTAAGGATTATAAGGGCAGAAGATTTTCTCTTTGATATTAATCTTTGTAAATGAATATATCTTTCATATAATTCATTAAGTACCCTTCTCCCTTCATTCGCTCTGCCCATAATTCTTCCTATCTCCTCTATGCTAAATAGAATGTCCAGAATAGAGTTTACATTAACAACATAGATAGGTATCCCCCTGTTTGCAAGTAATTCCACAGAGCTCTTTATCCCTGAATTTGGTTCACAAAATACTATATCCGGCTCCAGCCTCATTATCTTCTCAACATCAATATCCAGATAACCTCCGATTATCTCTTTATCCCCTACACCCTCAGGGAAGTCGTCATAGCGAGTAAGTCCAACGACATTCTCAAAAAGCCCCAAAAAGTAGAGTGTCTCGGTAATAGATGGGGCTGTTGAGATAATGCGTAAATCACTCTTGCCTTCAAATCTCAATCCCTTCAAAGGGTATACTACATCTGAGGAGGCAATAATGGGAAATATCAGAATAACAGGTAAGAATTTAAGACCCTTACAATAGATATTCACTAAATTATCCTCAAGAAATATCTGGGGTCAGCACTATTTAGCTGACCCCAAAAACATCTTCATCTTTACCGCTTGAAAAATATAAGACTGACTGGCGGAAGTCCAGTATCAATCGGATTTTCCGTCTTCTGTTTAAGAGACTCAATATCAAAGATTCTGAGTCCGGGCTTCTCCTTTGTCCTATCGCACAGGAACAGATCAGAGCCATTGTATATTGCAATACCTGCCAGATTAAATCCCTGTGATTGATATACATCGCTCATCTTTGATGAGAGAGTATCGTAAACCTTAAGTAATGTGTTAAAATTTGAATCACTGATTACAGCAAATATCTTATTTCTGGAATATGCGATTTTGTTGAGGTCTCCTCCCCATTCTGACTCAGAGACAAAACTCTGTGTGATAATCCCATCGTTGATACTATAAAACTCCACCCTTCCATCTGTTGCACCGAATGACCCCGTCTCAGCAATAATAATTCTCTCATTCTCTTCATCAATCACCATCCCTGCAAATGGATTTGTAGAGCCCAGCAAGATCTCCTTTTCAATCTTATCGGTTGATGGGTCAATTACTATAAGATAACTTTTGTCAGTTGGTGAATAGTAATTATCCTTATCCAGTCTTAAGATAGTAACATAAAGTCTATCTTTATATAGCAGGATATCTTGTGGCTCGGCATAACCATCTTTATCTGCATATTTTGAGATGTCTATACTCCCAATCTTTGAATAATTGGATGCCCTAAAAATATCAATCTCATTTGAGAGCTGCTTTGTTATATATATCTTACCATTATACAAAGCCACATCCTGAGGATTTGTCCCTGCCCCTACGCTAAACTGCTTTACAATAGAAAAGTCATTATTGGGGTCGTAAATTGTGATATTATCTGCCCCCATCCTGTTGATTACATAGATATAATCGCCAAAATATCTTGCAACCGCATCTGAATGAATCACCCCTTTATCTTTTGTAACACCTTTATCCGAGAGCTTCATTATTGAGAATGAACCACTTGAATAATCCGGTGCAGCATTGATAATAAATGCATAATCCTCTTTATTTACCTCGGCATCTGAGCCCACAGGCACATCATTTACCTCGGTATCTGAGCCAACGAGTACATCCATGCTGGCATCCTGCAGAATGTCAGAGGTCTTCTCATCCTCCCTATCACTGCAGGCATAAAAAAATGCCAATAAAACAATTAACA
This sequence comes from Myxococcota bacterium, assembly GCA_049969675.1. Lineage (GTDB taxonomy): Bacteria > Myxococcota > SpSt-1050 > SpSt-1050 > SpSt-1050 > SpSt-1050. Next base: position 11,308 of record JBMFOP010000037.1, read on the forward strand.
GAAAACTAATCCTTCTCATCTTCTACCTCCTTTTTGGGTTTAAATGTCTTACTAATTCCAGCAAAGAAGATTCTCCCGGGCAGCGGATAGCCGGCTATATCCTCTGTCCTGTTGTTGAGAATATTCTTTGCATAAAATCCAAATACCAAATCGTATCTTCTCTCATAATAATTAAGACTTATACTATGGATACTCCTTAAAGGAGTTCCATTATATGGAAGCAGATTGGCTGCATCAAAGAAATTCTGTGAGGTATATGAGTATTCGTACAACAGTTTTGTATTAAAGAAAACAAATCCCATCTTAAGATAGAGAGAATCTGTATATCTGAAAGGTAGAATCTTATCCTTAAATGAAGGGATCTCAGATTTGTTTATCGGTTCCTGATGTGTATATGAGAGCGATGATAATATATTTTTGTTCAAAAATGGCTTGATAGTCAGTTCGCTTCCGTATATCTCAGCCTTTGCTATATTATCAGCCCTGATTGTTCTCTGTGAATTCTGCCAGAATTGAATGAGATTATTATAATTGCTCTTATAAACTGAGTATGAGAGAAATAGTTCCGAGATACAGAATTCAACCCCTGCATCAAAGAGCCTCCCCTCTTCGGGTAGAAGCATTGGATTTGGTGAGATATAAAGCCCGTCTCCAAATAGTTCATACATATCCGGATATCTCTTGACCATAGAGTAGTTTGACTTAAATATCAGATCATCTGATATCTTCAAAACACCGCCAATTCTCATATTATAAATCTCATCTGTATTATCTATCCTCTCATCCTTCTTCATAAGATATGCAGAGGAGTATCTCACCTCATCATCTATAAATCTCAAACCAGCCGATGGAATTAGATATAATCTATCTTTTAATAACTCAATATTACCCTCCATCTCAACTGAGGATTCCCCCCTCTCCCCATTAAATTTATTATTGGGGTGAATAAGACTGACCTTATCCGCAGATTCATCTAAATAAGCCAATCTAATATTAAGAAGATTTCTTGAAAATCTAAGAGTTGATGTAATAAAGAAAGTATGTCTTATACCAGCTGTATCCGTCTTATCTGGCGTCAGCATATTGAGCTCGCCATAACTATCATCAAACTCTGTTCTATAATATAGATTTGAATATCCTAAACTGACTTCTTTAAATACTCCGTATCCAGCGAGTCTTACATCAAGAGAAAAGACATTCATTAAATTATTAAATGAGGTATTCTCTGTCTGAATATTCTCTATTCCAGGCACCCCACCTTCTGAAAAGAATGGTGTCAGCAAAATATTGGCTCTCAATTTATCACTCAATCTTGAAGAGAGTGTGAATAGAAGTGCATATTCAATCCTCTGATTATTCTCTCTCTTGACCAATCTATCATCTTCCTTGTTTTCAAATGTCCCATTTCTATTTATATACTCAAAATCTCCATCGGTTCTCCTCCCAAAAAAGGATATAAGATAACCGGAATCATCTCTGAGATCTGTAGTATAAATCGCTGTCTCCACCGTGTTGAATGAACCGTATGATAGTTTTATTCCAGAGGAATCCTCCATCTGTCTTTTTAAAATAATATTTACCGAACCACCGAGATTGGAGAGTCCGAGCCTGAGCGGTGAAAACCCCTTATATATCTCAACCCTACTTACAATATCATCAGGTATCAAACCGAGGTTGAAGGTGCTCATAAGAGAGGAGTTGAGTCTCACCCCATTTAAGTAAATATCCACGCTATTTGAAGAGGCGCCCCTTATCATCACAGTGGAAAATGAATCCATACCACCTGATTTGTTTACCTGAACACCTGAAGCCGAACTTACCTCTGATGAGATATCAACTGACTTTGCAGGGTCATCATCAACATCTATAATCTCAATAAATGATGATGGATTTTCAGCAGTCACTCTATATGACTTTACTTCGGTCTGAAATTCAGCCTCATAATTCTCGGCAAGAGCAAGTTTTGAAAGAAATAATATTATAGAAAAGAAAAATCTCACCATCTCCCTCGCTCGAAGAGAATCAGGGTTTATTATCTCTGTCGGTCTCCTGACTTAAGGGGTAGTAAGATTACTTCCTGCCTTCCCATCTCTTAGACAGTGACAGGAAATGAACAGCTCGCCCCTATCACAGTGGCGGCGGGACCGTGTCTGATTTCCACAGACTTCCCATTACAGAGATTCTCGCTATAAATCACCAGACAGAGGAATTGTCAAGGAAATTTTAAGGCCTGCTCTGCCTTTATCAATCCAGATACTTTAAACTATGGCAGATACTCCTGTACTACATTCTGAAGCACAAATCCCGCAGACTGGCCGGAGTTGGTAGGCCAGATGTTCAAATAGACCGTACTGTTTGTCGGGGTCACGCAACCCTGGCTGCCATCGGTGGAATAGTATATATTTACGCCCGTCCTGCGAGTTTTCAGGCAGGCGGCAGGCAATGTAGAGCGAAAATAGATCGGGCAAACACTCCACTGACGAGGATGAACAGCTTAACATTAATATCAATACAAAAAAAATTCATTACAACTGATAATATATAATTCCTATGCCACTTCCAGCATCCTCCAAAAGAATCATATAGCTCTCTTAGATAAATTTCATTATTAATAAACAACATCCTGTTTGCTCCATCCTGCTCAGCGAATTTATAATATCATTTTACCACATACTATGTCAAAGTACTTAATATATATCCAACACCACTACTGTCCATAACAAACTGCCCTGAAGAATTAATTGCTATCCAGAATAATCTGTTTTGAAAAATTAACTATTTTAAAATAAGGATTCTGGATGGGTAAATTCACATCTTAAAGACCAGGTTATCCTCCCTTCTTTTATTATCAATTAAAATGCCCTGCAACTTAAAAACCCTTCAATGTTAGTTGCTCTACATCTGGCACGATATTCCAGTCTGCCGTTGCACAGGCAGGTTAGGGTTTTATTATTCAGAATAAAAGAGGCCGATATACAAAAAATATGGAAGAATTTTACTATATAAAGGATAGATGCTCAACGAATATTTTCCCCAACTTTATAACAAAAGTTATCGTCTGCGAATAGAGAGCAACCTTTTGAGTAAATATAGTATTCTGGATGCGCTAATAAATATAAGTTGGAAGTTTTTAATTCACTTAATAGTCCAGCACAAACAAGGGAGATTGATAGAAAAAATTCACCATCATATCATCATATTACTTAAAAATTGAGAAGTTAGATTCTTTAATCGCAACTTCTACGCAAAATGTGCAGAAGACTTTTCAGGACTTTTGCTTTCGGCAATGCCGAATTAGGGGTTATTGTGGATAGAAGTGGTGGAAACTTTATAAAACTCTATTTTCTTCATAAATTTATATTGCAATTTCAATATATTTTTCCTATAAAAAAAGTGCAATTTCTGGAAAGGAGATTATATAATGAAATATCCAGAGACAGAACTTATCAGTCAGGGTCATCTTGCCTGTCAGGGGTGCGGCGGCGCACTCGCTATGAGATTGACATTAAAGGTAATGGGAGAGAAGACAATAATAGTTGTACCTGCCTGTTGCTGGTCGGTTATAAATGGACCATTCCCCTATTCAGCGGTCAAGATCCCTTTTATGCATACTGCATTTGAGACAGCTGCAAGCGCTGCTACTGGAGTGAGGGCATCTCTGGATATGCAGGGGAAGACCGATATAAATGTACTTGCCTGGGCTGGCGATGGTGGGACATTTGATATAGGCTTTCAGGCGCTATCAGGTGCAGCAGAGAGAAATGAAAATATCATCTATGTTTGCTATGATAACGAGGCATATATGAATACAGGGATACAGAGGAGTTCAGCCACTCCCCAGCTTGCATGGACCACCACAACCCCTTCACAGACACCAAAGGCTGAGAGAAAGAAGAATATGATTGAGATCATGGCTGCACACAGAATCCCCTATACAGCGACCGCCAATGTCGCATATCCTGATGACCTTATGCGAAAGATTAAGACTGCAATGGGAATAAAGGGGATGAGATTTATCCATATACTCTCTCCCTGCCCTCCTGGATGGAAGATCTCTTCAGATTTCAGCATAAAGATTGCAAGGCTTGCTACCGAATCCAGATACTTCCCTCTCTATGAGATTTATGATGGGGAAGAATATGTAATCAACTATGAACCAAAAGGGATTCCAGTCAAGGAGTATTTGAAACCACAGGCGAGATTCTCCCACCTAACAGATGAAGAATATAAACTCTATCAGGAATCTGTTGACCGTGAATGGGAACGTCTCAAATTAAAAGTCACTATGAATCAACTCCTTAAAAAGAGGAGCGCCTCATCCTGACCAACGGATGGAATCCTTTGTTATAAATTTTATTGAAAATTATCTCATAATAGGAGTCTTTCTGCTCCTGTTTATATGTGGGCTGGGGGTCCCTATACCTGAAGACATTATTCTAATAAGCGGTGGATATATAGCCTATTTGTATCCTGCAAGCGTCAATCTGTATCTGCTTATTCTGGTTAGTTATTTAGGAGTGATGCTCGGGGACTCCACCATCTTTGTATTAGGTAAATATCTGGGGCCAAAGGTGATAATTTTACCGGGTTTTAAGAAGGTGTTTACTGCAAAACGGATATCTACCCTTACTCACTACTTTATCAGTCACGGGGCAAAGATAATATTTGCAGCGCGATTTATGCCCGGGATAAGATCCACAATATTTCTCGTGGCTGGGATGACAGGTACCTCCTATTTCAAATTCTTTCTCTTTGATGGACTTGCGGCTATCATATCTGTCCCTGCACTTATATATCTCTCCTATCATTTTGGAGAGGAGATTGACCAGCTCAAGATTTACATTATCAGAATGAAAGAGGCAGCCGCAATACTTATTCTGGTTATTATAGTTCTCTGGATTATATTGAGAAGATGGACCAGGAAGAAAGAGGATTACTATATAGACAAAGAAGAGGAGGGGGTGGTTGAAGATGAGAGAGGATAAAAAGACATTCCTTATAAGGGCCTTTTCAATTAAAGAGATTGAAAATAAATTTGCTGAAATAGGTGTCCACCCCTCTGGGATCAAGATTATGAAAGATAAATTCTCTTTTCTTATCTTCTATATCACCAACCTATCTCCAGTAGAGTGTAATATATTAAAACAGGAGGCACTCGCCTGCGGGGCAGAGGCAGCGGTCCCGAGGTCAGCGGTTGATTGCAAACTCAAGAGTGGAGATGCATTTATATCTGGCACAAGGAAGGAGCTGAGACATCTCGCAATAAAATTAAAACAGGAACCATTCTTCTTAAAGGAGATAGGAAATTTCATTGAGAAATCACTCTCAGAGGAACATAGACCGGTATTCAGGATATCAAGGGAAAAAATTATATCTTTTGATGAACGACCACTCATTATGGGAATCTTAAATATAACACCTGATTCTTTTTCGGATGGAGGGAGATTCTTCAACACAAAAGATGCGATAGAGCATGGATTGAGATTGGCTGAAGAAGGCGCAGATATCATAGACATTGGTGGTGAATCTACCAGACCGGGTGCAGAAGAGATTGAAGCATCAGAGGAGATAAATAGAGTGATACCTGTTATCAAAGCGCTTACAGAGAGAATAAGACAGCCTATCTCTATTGATACTACAAAGTCAGAGGTAGCAATAGCAGCACTTGAGCATGGGGCACAGATAATAAATGATATATCAGGCCTCAGATTTGATAAGAAGATGGCAAAAGTTGCGGCAAAATATAAGTGTGGTCTAATAGTAATGCACACCAGAGATAGGCCAAAAGTGATGCAGAAGGGTGAGATTAAATATAAGAATCTGATTGCAGATATCACTTCATACCTCTCTGAATCCATCAAGATTGCAACTGATGCAGGAGTAGATTTTGAAAATATCGTAATTGACCCTGGAATAGGATTTGGCAAAACTGCAGAGCATAATATTGAGATAATAAAAAATATCCTCGCCTTTAGAAGCCTTAATAGACCGGTCCTTATAGGGGTTTCAAGAAAATCTATTATAGGGTATATAACCGGTAGAGATGTCTCTGATAGAGAGTTTGGCTCTACCTCACTACATACCTATCTCGCTCTCAATGGGGTAGATATATTAAGAGTCCACAATGTAAAAGCAGCAATTGATGCAATTAAAGTCGCGAGGGCACTTATCTAATAAGTTGCCTTTACTTTACTTTCTATTGCCAGCTATATAAAAATTGTGAAATCTATTCAGCACATTCTGGATATTTATAACTATGAAGCCACCAATCACCTCTTTGGGCAACTTTTGGGAGGAGAACTGGTTAAAACTCAATTTTAGTGAATGGAACAGGAGCATCCAGAAGTGCTCTCATTATCACTTGTGCTCTAAGCAATAAATTAAGGCTCTCCTTTTATGGCTATACTCAAAAATTTTGTATCAGAGAAAAGAGTTTAGGCTGGTAGATAAACCCTCAACTCTTTATAAATCTTAAAACATTTCTCTTTGATATAATATTACATCTGTTCAAAACAATTTTTTGGATATGAAAATCTTGATAGGGTTAGATTATTTTATCAAACAAAAAGACTGAAAGCAGGCTTACTATGAATAAGCATAGCAATATCTCTGAATATATCTATGATTGGCATAAGCATATTCTAAAAGATATCTTCTAGGAATATGTTTTATAAGGTGCAGGGAGTGAGGATGGCAGAGAGAGGATGAATGGATTTATCTATCAGGGTAATTCGTATACTTGCTATCCTATCAATTTGGACTGGCTCATTCATTAAGAGGTTCTTCTCTATCAATTAAGGCAAAACAGAGGTATGAGATGAGACAAAATGGGAGCTAATAGTGCTTCTTACAAACCTACCTGAGCGACGGCAGACAGGCTTATTGTACCAGATATAAAGCAACCAAGATTGAATGGTATTTAAGTTGGACAGCATTTTAATAGATAGTGTATTGAAGAAAAGAGGATAACCTGATTTTAACAATATGGATTTAATGGTCCAGAATCCTTATTTTACAAATATTTAACCTGTTAATTTGGAGAATTCTAGACAACAATGGAATCCAAAAGATTGTCTCCTGAACCTAAATTATAGGCACCTTTGATTGGAGGCAAAATATGAAGAACATAAAGAATAAGAAATCAACAAAGAATAAGGTTTCATCAGCAGGTTCAAAGAAGAGAAGAGAGAAAATCCAGAAAGGGACCGTTATGGAATGTATGGAGTGTGGGATGGTAGTGGTGGTGGATGAGGTATGCGGCTGTGAAGAGTATCATCCGATCGTCTGTTGTGATGAACCGATGAGTATCAGATAGATCTGGCTATTCTTTTTTTAGATTACAGTTAGAGGATTGACAATTACTACAGGATTCATCACAGGGCTCAATATGAATGGTGACCCTTGCAGATGAGATTGAGTTGTTGATATCATCCTCAATATGATGTGCAATATTATGAGCATCTTTGAGCGAGACCTCAGGAGTAAATTGCAGATGAACCTCTACCATCTTATCACTTCCGGACTTTCTGGTGGCGAGCTTGTGAAATGAGACCAGCTTCCCAATATGCTCCATAATAATATTCTCTATTCTGGAATTGTCGTCCTCTGAAAGCCTTGTATCAAGCAGATCCTGTGCGGATCTTCTTGTAAGAGTATATCCGAGATATAGTATATAAATGGCAATTAATATTGATATGATTGGGTCGAGGATCTCTAAATCTGTAAAATAAATTACTACAAGGCCAAAAAAGACACCAAGCGATGTATATACATCTACCGAGAGATGAGCCGCATCAGTCTCTATTGCAATGGAATCAGTCTCCTTAGAGACCTTATATAGTTTGCGGGAGACAAAGAAGTTTACTATTGCTGAAAACGCCATTACATATATTCCTATACCTAATGATTCAATTCTGTGACCCGAGTAAATCCTTTGAATCGTCTCATAGAGGATATATACAGATGCTGCAATGATTAAAAGTGATTCAATAAATCCGGAGAGATTTTCATATTTTCCGTGTCCAAATGGATGTTCTCTATCAGGGGGCTTTGAGGACTTTTTAACAGAGATATATGCTATCAGCGCCGCCAGAAGGTCTATCGCAGAATGAATCGCCTCAGAGAGTATTGAAACCGCCCCTGAGAAGTAAAACACAATCAACTTGGCAATAACAAGTGTCAGATTGGAAAAGACCGAGAGCCTCGCCCACAATGTCTTTTTATTGATAGCACTCATTTGGGCCGTCCCTGAGAATAATTTATATCACCTATTTTATATATTGCAATCCCGAGCGCCTTCCAGTTCTCATATTTCTCAAATGTAGAAAAATACGCTTTGAGTGATGTATCAGTTACCTTACCACCAAAATGTCTTGAGGAGTGCCGTAGAAATTTCTTATTGCCCTTCTTGATTACCATTCCGAGATGCGTCGTAAGATATGGTCTCTCTGAATCCTCTCTCAGCACCCTGATGATTGAATATTCTGGTATAGCATTATAGATTTTATCAATATCTTTTTGTGGGATATAATATATCTCAACTTTATCTGCAATCAGATTGGATTTATCTATTCTCTCTTTATCAATATAAAAATCTCTCTTTAATACTTTAGATATCTTCTTAAAATACCCTCTCCCGACCTCTCTGGTGATATCTATCAAATACCCTTTCAACTGGGCATTCGGAAACCACTGAAAGTCCGGAAGATGAAGTCTGCTCTGGAAATCAACCTTACCATCTTTATAACGGATGTTGACAATATGACTCTTAAACTCCTCAATATCCTTTGAATTTACAAATGCCAGTATATATTCAATAAATGTCATACAATCTATATATTTCAGATTAATCATCGGATCTCTGTCATACCCATCCTCTTCACCAATTGAGGACTCCTTAAATGGCGTATCCATCAAAGCCGAACTTATTGTCTCAATCCTCTTTTCAAATACATAATTTTGAGATGAAGAGAATAGATTAGCCAGTTGATTTAAATCTATTGCAGAATAAAGAATAAGGGATAAATATATGAACATCAGTTGAGAGAGGTTAATACAAATGGGACTTCAAATGCTATAGGGTCACCGGAGAATTTCGGGAATACCCACTTCTTTATCTCCTTGATGATACACTCTTCAAACAAACTGCCACTTATCTGTTTTGAGAGTGAATCTACTCTTGAGACAGAGCCAGAGTTTTGAATATATATTCTAAATATTGCCTTACCTTCAAGTGAGCTGCTCGCCTTTAGATGTCTCTCATAACAATATTTTACCGAACCTCTATTCTTATTTATCACAGCCATTATTATATCTTCGCTCAATTTATCAACCTTATCCGGCATCTTTGAACTGAGGTCCAGATCCTCCCTCTTAACCTTTGAACTCAAATCAACTCCCTCAATTTTGGCGTTTATCCCGAGATTCTGAAGCTTTGAATTTAGATCCAGATTGACTCCCTGCCCACCAGCAGCACCCAATCTATCGCGCCCCAGATTCTCATAAATAATATTTCCGCCCTCCACCTTTGCATTCTCTAAAATACTCGCAAGATCCGTCTCCTTCTTCTGAGTAATTGCCATTGCTATACTTCTCTTCTGCTCTTTTGTGAGTTTCTTGGTCTCCTTTATACCAAGCAGCGCCTTTTTGTATCTCTCCCTCTCCTCCGGCGTCATCTTTGAGAGCGTATCTTTATCCATATCCTCCATCTCAAGGTCTATACCGCTCTTTATCTGAACTCCTACAGCCGAGAGAATGGGACCCAGATTTCTGATAAAGACAAATATAAAAACTCCGAGTAGCACAATAGCCATCATTATTCTAATCAATACCCTTTTACGTTTGGCAGATTCAGAAAGCCCGGCCTTCATAATAACTATTCGGGTATTCTCCCGCGGTGCCTCAGATGCCTCATCTGTAGAAGGTATCTTCGTCCAATCTGTCTCCTCCTCTATAGATTTTTTAACAGGTTGCTCTACCTCCTTTGAAAAGAAGTCTTCCTCAATGTTTTTATCCTTAGCCTCATCCATCCTGTCATCCGCGCTCTTCTTCTGTGGCTCTTCCTCTTTCTCTCCAAACTTCTTATCCAGTTCATCCAGTCCCAAAGACTCAATTGCATTCTTCTCCTTCTTCTCTGATTCAGTCTCTTTATCAAAGAAGTGTTTGAACTCTGCACAGGTCCCTGCCTTCATCCAGTCCATCATACCGTCTTTCCAGACGAATGTCTTTGGAGTAATTACATTATTCTCAACAAGCTCCTTTATTTCATCATCAGTAAATGGTCCCTTCTGCTGCCCACCCCTTGAAAAGTACCACCCCTCAGATTCAACCTCTGTCTTCTCAGCAGAAGTCTCCTCTCCCTTCTCAACCCCCTTCTCCTGATTCTTCTTCATCTCCTCCTGCTGTATGGACCTCTTTGCTGGCTCCCCCCTTTTTCTTGAAGGCTGGCTCTCCTTTATAGACTGCTCCTTTTTTAAGCTCTCCCCCTCTAATTTCGGGCTTTTAATATATGGGGATGGCCTATCTACCTGAGGCATCTTTAAGAGAGATGGCTCTGTCTTTCTCTTCTCCAATGAATCCTGCACCAACTTCCTTTCAGGTTCTGTTATGGTCTTGGAAGAGGTCTGTTGCCTCTCGGGCCTAACAACAATCTTTGCCCCACACCTCTTACAGGTAAGTGTAATGACCTTCCCTGCAAACTTCTCATCAGGTAAGTTATATTTTGTATTGCAACTATTACAGGAAAATTTCATAAATTCTATAAAATCTTGATAAGATAATCTTTAATCTTGTTTCTTGTCTCTTCATCAGGGGCCACATTGAGCGCCCTCTCCCACGCCTCAACTGCTTTATTCCTGAAACCCTTCTGCTGATAAAGAATTGCCAGTGATTTTAAGGCGGGCAGGAAATCTGGTTTGAGCTCTACTGTCTTTTCAAGTTCAGATATAGCCAGATAATCTTCTTTTTTGCTCTGATAACAGAGTGCAAGGCCATAGTGCAGTCTATAATAAAAGTTATCTTTCTCAATCCCCTTCTTAAACTGATATATTGCCCCATCTATATCCCCCTCCTTATAGAGCCGCGCTGCACTATTGTAGAGACTCTTTACATCCAGTGTAAGTTCCTCCGTAGTGGTACCGGCGGGTGGTGTTGCGCTCCTTAAGAGTGCCTTTATCTTATTTATAAGCATATCTATTCTAAAAGGCTTCTCAATATAATCATCTGCCCCATGAGTCCTCTTTATATCCTCCATAAACCTCCATCCAGTATAGACAGCACTTACTATTATTATTGGAATAGATTTTAACCTCAAATTGGATTTGATTGACTTACAAATATCAAAGCCGTGCATACCCGGTAACATCGCATCAAGAATAATAAGGTCCGGGAGAATCTTCGGAATAGATCTATACGCCTCATCTCCTCTTGCAAACTCTACCGAATCAAACCCCTCTGAGACCACTATCTTCTTTAGAAGTGTCCTTATCTCCGGTTCATCATCCACAATACATATCAATGGCTTCTTTCTATCCTGATATGCCTCTTTAATATCTCTGCCCTTTGTAATATTTTCAATATCCTCCTGAATTGAAACTACCTCAAATTTCTCTGGTGCAGTAACTTCTGGTTCAACTGTGATTTCAGCAATTGAAATCTCAATATGCTCCTCTCTTATGGCATTTGGTGATACATCTTTCCCTCTAAAATATCCATCCCGACTTATCTTGTATAGTCTATATGCCTCTTCAATAGATATTAATAGCATAAACTCAAGTGCAATATGAGGCATAACCTTCCTGCCAGAGATAAATTCAAGTTCTGAGATAATCTGAGTATTTTCCGGATCCCTCATAGCAATGATAACCTTATCCCCACTCACAGTGAGAGGCAGTATCTGATTCTGCTTTGCCACATGATATGGGACAAGCGATAGATTTGAGAGTAGAATCTGAGATTTTCCAAGAACCACAGCAGGTATGCCATATTGATAACTCAAAGCCCTTGCCAGCACATCCTCTGAAAGTGCCCCCATCTTTAGTATTTGTGAACAGATTCTCAATCCATCCTGCTTCTGTCTCATAAGCGCATTGATGATAATTGATTCATTTATCATCAATCTCTCAATTAATATCTTCCCTACGGGTTCTCTTCTTCTCATCAAACTCTCCAAAAGGCTCTGATGGGTCTCTTTACCATTATATTTTACATTATTCAACAGCAAAATTATTGAAACCCTTATCCTATGATACCAGACACAATTCTTTGATCTTAGAGTTGATTTGCAACAGCCCAATTATGAGGGGGTGAGGAGATAAACAGAAGACTGAACAGATCCATAGCCACAACATTTTAATATGCTCTATTTTACTCTAAAAGTGAACTTATCATCGGATACATCCACGATTACTGTCTGACTCTCTTTGAGTTCCTGAGCTATAATAAGTTTTGATATCTCATTTGTAATATACTTTGAAATGACCCTCTTAATCGGTCTTGCCCCAAAGGTCGGCTCAAAACCTAATTTTGCAATCAACTCCTCAGCCTTCTCGGTAAATCTAATAAAGATATTCTTCTCTTTGAGCATATTTTCAAGCCGCCTCAATTGAATTCTTACAATCGCTCTTATCTGGTCTTTTCCAAGGGAGTTAAATACAATTATCTCATCTATCCTGTTTAATAGTTCGGGTTTGAAAAATCTCTTCACCTCTTCAATTACCCGTGCTTCAATACTCTCCCTTGATAGATTCTTTTCAAGGAAGTATTGTGAGCCCAGATTTGAGGTCATAATTATTACAGTATTTCTGAAATCTACTGTCCTGCCGTGTGAGTCCGTAAGCCTGCCGTCTTCAAGAATCTGTAAAAGTATATTAAAGACATCCTGATGTGCCTTCTCTATCTCATCAAATAGTATAACGGAATAAGGCCTTCTCCTGACTGCCTCAGTAAGCATACCACCTTCATCGTACCCCACATATCCCGGCGGGGCACCTATTAGCCTTGATACTGAGTGTTTTTCCATATACTCACTCATATCAATCCTTATCATCGCATTCTCTGAATCAAATAGAAATTCAGCGAGGGACCTTGTGAGTTCGGTCTTGCCAACTCCGGTGGGTCCAAGAAAGATGAATGAACCTATTGGCCTGTTTGGGTCAGAGAGCCCGGATCTACCTCTTCTGATAGCATTTGAGACCGCCTCAACCGCCTCATCCTGCCCCACCACCCTCTCCCTCAATCTCTCCTCCATCCTGAGCAGCTTCTTAGATTCACTCTCCATAAGCCGTGTAATAGGAATTCCGGTCCAGCTGGCAACTACCTTTGCGATATCCTCATATCCTACCTCCTCTCTCAAGACCGCCCCATCCTTCTGAGCTTCAGAGAGCCTCTTTGAGAGCTCCTCTATCTTCTTCTGCTGTTCCAGAATCTTACCGTACTTTATCTCTGCCGCCTTATTTAAATCACCACGCCTTAGAGCATCCTGCTCCTCAATCTTTAATCTTTCATATTCCTCCTTTGCCTTTGAGATGGATTGTATCAGCTCCTTCTCCACCATCCACTTTGCCTTGAGAGAATCGGATTTTTCCTTAAGATTTCCAATCTCTTTATCCAGTTCATTCAGTCTCTCTTTTGCCTCCTTTGAATCATCTTTTAGAAGCGCCTGTCTCTCAATCTTTAATTGAATAATCTTTCGCTCAACCTGATCTATCTCAAACGGCATAGATTCAATCTCAATCTTTCTACGACTCATCGCCTCATCTACGAGGTCAATCGCTTTATCAGGGAGAAATCTATCTGAGATGTATCTATTTGAAAGGGTTGCAGCTGCAATAAGTGCGGAATCCTGAATCTTTACACCGTGGTGAATCTCATACTTCTCCTTCAATCCTCTCAAAATTGCTATTGTCTGCTCAACATCTGGTGGATTTACAATAACAGGCTGGAATCTCCTTTCAAGTGCGGCATCCTTCTCAATGTGTTTACGATATTCATTCAAAGTAGTTGCACCTATGCAGTGAAGTTCGCCCCGTGCCAGCATTGGCTTTAACATATTTGAGGCATCCATTGCGCCCTCGGCAGAACCTGCTCCCACAAGCGTATGCAGTTCATCAATAAAAAGGATAATCTCTCCCTCCCTCGCCTGAACCTCCTTTAAGAGCGCCTTCATCCTCTCTTCAAATTCACCTCTATACTTGGTCCCTGCAATTAATGAGCCGAGGTCAAGCGCAAGAAGAGTCTTATTCTTTAATGTATCCGGCACATCTCCATTCACAATCCTCTGTGCAAGCCCTTCCACTATTGCGGTCTTTCCTACGCCCGGCTCACCTATAAGTACCGGATTATTCTTTGTCCTTCTGGAGAGCACCTGCATAACCCTTCTAATCTCATCATCGCGACCAATCACAGGATCAAGTCTGCCTCGCATCGCCTCCTCTGTGAGGTCTCTGGTAAACTTCTTAAGTACATTATATTTTGATTCAGCATCCTGATCAGTTACCCTCTGATTTCCCCTTATCTCCACCAATGATTTAAGTATCTGCTCCCTATTTAAGCCGAGTTTCTTCAACCCCTCACTTAGTTCATCGTTAAAATCATCATTCAATATAGCCAGCAGGATATGCTCTGATGATATGTATTCATCCTTTAGTGCCTTCATCTCCTTTGCCGCCACATCAAAGAGTCTATTCAACCTTCTTGAGAGATAAAGCTCAGTTGAGCCATGAACCACGGGCAGGGCGGCAATCCTTCTCTGAAGATATGTCTTTACTGTATCTACATTTACACCTATCTTCTGCAGCACCGGGACTATTACACTCTCCTGCTGATTTAATAGACTCAAAAGGAGGTGTTCCACCTCAAGCTCTGGATTGTTTTTCTCTTTTGCAATATCCTGAGCGGCGAAGATACCCTCCTGCGTCTTAATCGTAAATCTGTTGATGTTCATCTCTTATTTTCTCCTTTCAATTAATATCCACTGGTATAAATTTAATCACAATTTTTTCAAATACAAGTGCCCTTTATTAACTTAAAATCCCATAATTTTAATAACTATGTTGTTATGGGAATGTTAATGTTAAATTTTTGATATAGAACCCTTTGTTTTTTTGTTATCGAGCTAAACCCTTCCTGCACCCCAATACCACTCCAAGGTTTATCTGTGGCAAACTTTCTCCATCTCGCTTGTAACCCCATCCCAGATATTCTATTAATCCAGAGTATGAGGAAATGGAGGGAATATTAAAAATAATTGATTTTATCTCTCCCTGTGTCTTTATCCACTTACTAAAAAATCTCTCCCACTCCTCCTCCATCCCACCCAATCTCTCTAATAAAGTGCTTATCTGCTGAGAACTCAGCAAAATCCCATGCCGATATGTATCCTCTGCCCACGACCTGAAGAGATAATGAGGTCCTGCCTCTGAAACCTCAAAAAAGGCTAAAGATAATATATTCTTTGCCATATCCTCACCAGATACACTCTTTAGAACCTTCCATCCTCTTTGCTATATTCTCTAAAAGGTAAACATACCCGAAACACCTTGAATGGCGTGGTCTAATACCTTTCTTCGGAGTAATAATTTCTCCAGTTTTCAAGTCTTTCTTTCCGACATATTTTCTTTTTTGACTCGGTTGTTTTTTTATCGGGTACCAATAACTTTCAACCTCGTATAGATAAACAGATTCTCTGCTCAACAAGATAACTCATAGCTATTAAAAAAGGGATTTTAAGAAATCAAAGTCCTTGAAAAATCTTCTGTGCACTTTGTATAGAAGTTATAATTAAAAAATTTAACACCTTATAAAACATATTTTTAGAATATCTCTTAGAATTTACTTACGCCAATCATAGATTCGTTCAAAAATGCTGCTATACTTACTTATAGGAGGCCTCCTTTCAGGGTCTTTGTTTTACAAAATAATTCTACTTTACTAAGGTTCCCATATCATAAAAATATTTTGTACATATGTGGTATTTTTTAACATATATCATTTCATTATTAACACATAAAAGTTTTCTCTTGAATTCTCAAAAATAATGTATAATTAAGCTATTATGAACAGATTGATTCAGGTTAGAAAGGAAAATAGATTTATTAAAGTTACATTTCCATATAATCCTCAACTTGTAGAAAAGATAAAAATCATTCAGGGTAGGAGATGGAATCACGGATATTTTGACAGGGTTGGAAATGGTAAAATAAAAATATCCACACCAGTTGCTGATATCATTCCAAAATGGAAGTATATCCGCACCCCAGGTGCTGATATGAACGAGTTATATGCAATTCGAAAACCTGCCCTTACAGAAAGGAGACCGTAAATTATGATGATGTTGTTGCCTTCGTTTAACTTCATAGGAGAAGGGATAATGAAATTGCTGTGCAACTTTCATTTAACGAAAGTTAAACAAAAATTTTTCTTATTTTTACGGGCAGGGGCTTTCTATGAATTTAAAAACAAAAAGAAAAGAAATATTGAGGTAATACGATGACCAAAGAACAAAAATTTTATAAAGCATTACAAGATGTATTTATCGGAGCAAAGATTGAAGGCACCGGCGGTTTTGTTAATCTTATGATAATAAAATCAAAGTACTACCGCAAGATTGAGAGTTTGCTCAAAGATGATATAGAAAAGGCGTTAAAACAATACCCTGCTTTCCGTGAAGAACTTTTTGACAAACTCTACTCC